>CAMWLX010000055.1 GCA_947175225.1 uncultured Porphyromonadaceae bacterium | reverse complement strand
GTTTTTGTTGGGAGGTCCCTGATGTCTATAGAAGGATATCGGGGACTTTCTTTTTGTATATAGGGCGTTGCCCATGATAGCTGCCGGGTATGTTTGTATGTATAGGCTTCTCTGGTTGTCAAAAACGGAAATATTTCACCCTACCTTGTGGAAGCTATGTGCTCCATTAAGCAGAGTTTCTTTGAAAATCTGCGTTTTTGTGTATGACAACGCAGGAGTGGACAGCTTAACCCACTCTGCGTTACTTTTGTTTAGTGTCTGTATAAGTGTTGTGTCGGAAGTTGTCCGAGAACGCTCTGTATTTGTGTATATTGTTACTTGCTAAAGGCGTGAGGTAATTATACGAAAAGCGGTATAGGGGAACATTTGGGGTGATTTGCTGTTTGTCTGTTCTGCTTGTGTGGTGTATGAAGTACTTGGTTGTATTAGCCTCGAACTGTACCAGATGTTAAGAAAGCATGAAAGGGTATGTGCCGATTGGCACATACCCTTTCATGCTTTCTATGTGTTGCAGATTATTTCCGCAATACTTTCTTTATGCGTCCGTCTGCATCGTGCAGAATGTTGATACCTTTCTGCATCTTTGTCGTGTGGCGGCCGTTGAGGTCGTAGACAATCTGATTCGTGGAGTTTGTATTTCCCTTTACTTGCTCTATGTCGTCACCTTCGCCGATGGGTACTATTTGTCCGAAGTCGCTCCACGGTTCTGTCATGCTATAATCCAGAAGAGAAGCAGTGGGGACATGAAGCGTTAAAGACGATACATTCACTCTATAAAAGGCTTCTATATCTGTTATCGGAACATTTTCTGCAAAACAATAAACATATTTCAGACCAGTGCAATCAAAAAATGCCCAATCCTCAATCTCTGTGACACTATTGGGAATGCTAATGGAGGTAAGACTAATGCAACCATCGAATGCGCAACAGGCGATTCTTGTTACATTATTGGGAATAACTGTATTTTTACATCCGCTTATCAACGTATTCGACGCTGTTTCTATGATGGCGTTACCATTATTGCGGGAGTCATAGACAGGATTACCAGTCTCCACTACGATACGTTCAAGACCACTACAGCCACTAAACGCATTACCGTCAAGCATTGTGACACTACTAGGAATGGTAACGGAGGTTAGGCTACAACAATCCGCGTATTTGTTAATGGCTGATACTCAATATTATGCCGTTTATACGGTAGAAAAGTGACGGTGGAGATAGATTTGCCTTCAAAAAAGAGAATATTTAACATTTTTAACCTATATTAATGATAGGTCGGCGGATATAATCGGGAATATAGGGTAGAAATGGATGCCTAATAGATAAGGATTGTCTATGGGAAATCGGTAATTTTTGAATCAACTTTCCCCTAACTTTACTTTACTCCAAGTGCATATATAGTGCACTTAAAGTAAAGTGAAGCGTATAATTCCTGTATTCCTTTGTCTTTCTTCTTTTTAAAGGTCTGAATTCATTTGGCTATTTCAAGAAAAAGTGTTAACTTTGCATTAAACATCAATGTGTTGTAATTTATTCGTGTTTTGCGGATCACATATCTCTAAAATCTGTGTTACAGATAACACAAAAGAGAACATCTTAAGGAACTGTTAAATTATTGACATGAGAACTTTATGATAGAGCAAGAAAATTCGACCTCAGAAACCAATGCTCTTGAAGAGCAGTATAAAGAACTTATGGAAATGCCTACTGGCAATTCCATTTATAGTAGCACATGGGAGAAAGAAGGCGACATTTATAAGCTTTTTAATCTACATGATGCCTCTAAATATGAAACTACATTATCTTCTAATACACCTTTAACTAACAATTGAGATATGCCTAGTTGGAGCGAAATTCTTACCGACGTAGATTTATATTCGAATCCTGGAATCGAATTGGATAAAAAACGCACGGAATACATGGACAAAATTCATGCCATATCCGGCCGAAATATAATTGCCTATTACTCTGGATGGTTAAAAAAACATGATGCGCCCCATGTTTCAATTGATGATCAGGACAAAAACGCTTTTATGACAGCTATTCATCGATTAGACAAGACAAAAGGCCTTGATTTAATATTACACACTCCAGGTGGTGATATAGCAGCAACTGAAAGCATTGTTACCTATCTTAAAAGCATATTCAAAGGAGATATACGAGCAATCATTCCTCAAATTTCGATGTCTGCGGGAACAATGATGGCTATGTCGTGCAAAGAAATAATTATGGGAGAGCAGTCTTCGTTAGGACCAATTGACCCCCAAATGGGCGGAGTTGCCTGTCAAGCTGTAATTGATGAGTTCAACAAAGCAGTCAACGATGTGGCAACCAATCCGGCTTCACTAGGTTTATGGCAAGCGATAATCTCAAAATATCATCCTACATTTCTCACTGCATGCAAAAATGCAATAAATTGGTCCGAGAAGCTTGCGGAGCAATGGCTTAAAGAAGTCAATCCAGCAATTGATGTTCAAAAGGTAAAGGATGTATTTCTAAACCATAAGAATAGCTACTCTCATAGCCGTCACTTATCGAAAAAGGATTGTAAAGATGCTGGCTTGAACATCGTAGATCTTGAAGCAAATCCGGAGTTACAAGATGCAGTGTTAAGTCTACATCATTGTTATATGATTCTTTTTGATAAGTTCCCTATTTCAAAAATTGTTGAAAACAACATAGGTGGGCGCTATATGCAGAACTATGCGATAAGATAATCTGGATTATTCCTATTCTAATTAGCATGAAGAATGTAGTAGCATGAGAATTAACCTCATAGAAGCCTTAATAAACGTATGGCTGTCTCATGAAATTTTACTAAATTTGCACTGTTTAATGTAACGTTTATCTGAAAATGACCATTAAGTAAACAAAAAAGTAACCGGCTTGCCGCTTGGCTCTGCCAAGACTTACGGCGAGAGCCGAAAACTTTGGGAACATCCTTGTAGTAGTTACAGGCTTTGGTCGGCCTTCAGATGCTACTCGGGTGTTCTTTTTATTTGGAAAGACATGAATAAGCAACAACTTGCTTCCAAAATATGGGCTTCGGCAAACAAGATGCGCTCGAAAATTGAAGCCAACGAGTATAAAGATTATATACTCGGCTTTATCTTCTATAAGTTTGTTTCAGATAAACTTGTCGAAGACCTTAAAGCAGAGGGGTGGTCTGACGCTGACCTTAAAGAATATCTAAACGAGAGTAACAAAGAAATCGTTGAGTTTTGCCAAAACAAGCGCGGTTATTTCATTGCTTATAACGATTTGTTCTCTACGTGGATTGATCCGAAGCGTGACACACCTTTCTCCGTGGCTGATGTACGCGATGCGCTCAATCGTTTTGCACGTCTTATCAATCCAACATATGCAAAGGTTTATGCCGGTATCTTTGACACTCTGCAAAACGGATTGTCTAAACTTGGCGAGAATACAGGCTCACAGACTAAATCAATAGTGAACCTGCTTGATCTGATTAAAAATATTCCAACTGATGGCTCGCAAGACTATGATGTTTTAGGCTTCATTTACGAATATCTTATATCTAACTTCGCAGCTAACGCCGGCAAGAAAGCCGGAGAGTTTTACACTCCCCATGAAGTTGCATTGATGATGTCGCAAATAGTTGCTCATCATCTCAGAAAAGCCGACGAGATAAAAATATATGACCCTACTTCCGGCTCTGGCTCGTTGCTTCTCAACATTGGCCGTAGCGTAGGGCGATACATTCATGATAAGAACAAAATAGTTTACTATGCTCAGGAGTTAAAGGAGGCAACCTACAACCTTACTCGCATGAACCTCGTAATGCGTGGCATCCTTCCTGATAATATCATAGTGCGTAATGGCGACACCCTCGAAGAAGATTGGCCCTGGTTTGATGAAACAGATCCATCTTCAACTTATGATCCGCTATATTGCGACGCAGTTGTCAGCAACCCTCCTTATTCTCAGGAGTGGACGCCTAAAGAGGAAACCAAGACCGACCCACGTTATAAAAACTATGGTATTGCTCCGCAGGGCACCGCTGATTATGCGTTTCTGCTTCACGACCTGTATCACGTTAAGCCGGGAGGCATTATGACTATCGTTCTGCCTCATGGCGTTCTTTTCCGAGGTGGTAGTGAGGAGGAAATTCGCAAGAACCTTGTGGAGAATAATAACATCGACGCAATAATCGGATTACCGTCCAACATATTCTTCGGCACAGGTATTCCTACTATCGTTATGGTGTTAAAGCAGAAACGCGACCGAGACGATATACTCATAGTTGATGCTTCAAAAGGCTTCGCAAAAGTAGGCAAGAACAATCAACTTCGCGCCCGCGACATCCGTAAAATTGTAGATGCAGTTACAGAACGTCGAGAGCTTCCTAAGTTCTCTCGACTCGTAACTCGTGCCGAAGTTAGAGATAACGATTATAACCTGAATATCCCTCGTTATGTCAATTCTGCCGAAGATGATGAGCAGTGGGATATTTACGCTACTATGTTCGGAGGAATACCTGATAATGAGGTGGCTTCTCACGCCGCATGGTGGAATATGTTCCCCTCACTCCATAGTCAGTTATTTATCTCTGATGGGGAAGGATATAATACTCTTGCTGTCCCTGTCGATATGCTTTCGGAAACCATTGCTTCTAATGATGAAGTCAAGGTGTTCAGTGAGGGTTATAAGGAGTCAATCTCCAATGTCGGCACATCTCTTAATACCCACCTTGTAGATAGACTGACGGAGTCAGATTTTGTTTCTCAGATTAACCCCGACACCCATCTTGCTGCACTTACCTCAATCTTGTTTGAACAAGTCAAAAAGTTCAGCTTGATAGATGAATATGCCGCTTATCAAATTCTTAATGAACATTGGGCTAGCATTTCCGGAGATCTCGAAATTCTACGCTCTGAGGGTCTTGTTGCCGCCAATGCCATTGACCCGAATATGGTAATTAAGAAAAAAGATGGTAAGGAAGTAGAGGTGCAAGATGGATGGCTTGGGAGAATCCTGCCGTTTGAACTCGTGCAACTTCATCTTATCCCGGAAACGTATCAATTAGTCGTTAATCTCAAATCGGAATTAGACCAGGTATTATCATCATATCAGGAAATAATCGATACTCTTTCTGAAGAAGAATTGAGTGGGAACTATCTTAATGATGAGAATACTAAATTTGTTAAGACACCGCTTAAGGCAAAAGTCCAATTCTTCCGTAGTCAGATTTCCTCACCTGAGATAGAAGTATTAAAGGGTTATCTCGACTTACTTTCGGTAAACAATAAGAAACCGGCAAAACTTGAATATGTCGAAACGCACCGATTAGAGACCGATTGGGACTTGATAGAGCGCGGTAAGGATGGTACTTTTACTAAGGGTGGAATAAACAAGCGACTTGCTGAAATTCGTAGCAAATTTGAGTTTGATGAAGATTCACTTGAATATAAGTTGAGCAAGGCTCTTGCGCTGATGGATAAGGAGAGTGAACTGAAAAATTCACTCAAAGAAGCATCTGCCGAGCTTGAAGCAAAGACAATAGAAAAAATACATAATCTATCCTCAGAAGAGATAGTAGCACTTTTGAAAGTTAAGTGGACCGATGCGCTCAATGATGCTCTCATTTCGCTTGACACCGAACTTATAAATAATTTCTCGGCTCAGATTGCTGCTCTCGCTGCAAAATATGGCGTAACCCTCGTTGATATTGACAACAATATCAAGTCCTCCGAAACATCCCTTGCCGATTTAATTGATAATCTCACCGGTTCTGATAAGGATATTGCCGGACTTCGTGAGTTCCAAAAACTTCTTCGCCATGAGTAAACCGCTTATCCCTGAAATAAGATTCAAGGGCTTCACTGACGAGTGGCAGCAAGCGAAAGTTAGAGAGGTATTTACTCTTGGCAATGGCTATACACCTTCAAAAGCCAATCCCGCATTTTGGACTAAAGGCAGCATTCCTTGGTTCAGAATGGAGGATATTCGAGAAAACGGACGTGTTTTGTCAGATTCAATTCAGCATGTAACCCCCGAAGCCGTGAAGTCCTCAGGACTTTTCCCTGCCGGGAGCATTATTGTTTCGACAACCGCAACAATTGGAGAGCACGCTCTCCTAATTGCTGATTCGCTTGCGAATCAGCAATTTACGGTTTTCCAAACCGTAAATCGCTGGTCTTGGCTGGAAGCCAAGTACTTACTCTATCGCTTCTATGGTCTCGGTGACTGGTGCAGACGTAACGTTAATGCCGGAGGACTTGCCGCTGTTAATATCTCTGACCTCCAAAAGTATAATCTCGATTTCCCTTCTACTAAGGAAGAACGAAACTCAATAACATCACTCTTTGAAAATATCGATGAGCTTATTAAGGAAACCGAAGCCGAGATTTCCAGATTGGAGAATATGAAAACTGCGTCACTCCAAAAGATGTTTCCGCGTCCCGGAAAAACCGTCCCCGATATTCGATTTGAGGGATTCAGCGAGCCATGGCAGTTTATAAAATTTAAGCAAGTATGTGAGTCTTTCAAATATGGGCTAAATGCACCATCAAAAAAATTTAACGGAGTACATAAATATTTAAGGATTACTGATATTGATGATGTAACACATCAATTTAATCAGACAGATCTGACTTCACCTGATACAGAGTCATTGTCTGAGGAATTCAAACTTCAACCGAATGACATTGTTTTTGCTAGAACAGGAGCAAGCGTTGGCAAAACGTATTTGTACGATAAAAAGGATGGGAATGTGTATTGGGCAGGTTTCCTTATTCGAGCGAAAATATCAAATGAGTATGACTCATCTTTTATATTCCAAATGACTAATACAAAAATGTATTGGGACTATATAACAATCTCTGCTCAGCGTTCTGGTCAGCCAGGAGTGAATGCAGAACAATATGCCGAATTCTCCTTTTATGTTCCAACATTAGTCGAACAGCAGAAAATTGGAAATTATTTTCGAAATATTGATGCTATCATTTCATCCAAGCGTCAGAAACTCGAAAAATTACAAAACCTCAAACAGTCTTGTCTCGACAAGATGTTTATTAATAATACCGCGCAATGAACCAAACGCATTTTGATAGTGAACCTAAGTTTGAAGCTGCATTAATCGCTAAACTACAAACTCGCGGCTGGGAGAAAGAAGTACTCCGCTACCCAACGGAGCAAGACCTTATTCGCAACTGGGCTAATATTCTTTTTGAGAATAATCGCCACCGAGACCGTCTCGGTGATTACCCGCTTACTGAGGGTGAAATGCAGCAAATCATTGACCGCATAAATGGTTTGCATAATCCTCTTGCGCTTAACGGCTTCATCAACGGAGGCACCACCTCGATAAAGCGCGATAACGAGGATGATCGAGAACACTTCGGCAAGGAAGTTACTCTAAAAATCTACGACCCTCAGGAGATTGCCGCCGGTCAAAGTCGCTATCAAATTGTTCAGCAACCGCAGTTCCCAACAGCGTCGCCACTGCTTAATAACCGACGAGGCGACCTTATGCTTCTTATCAATGGTATGCCGGTGGTGCATATCGAGTTAAAGAAGTCAGGTATAGATGTTAGTCAAGCATCTAACCAAATTGAGAAGTATTCCAAAGAGGGTATATTCTCGCAAGGCTTGTTCTCATTAGTTCAAATCTTCGTGGCTATGACACCTGAAGATACGCTTTACTTTGCCAATCCCGGTCCGGAAGGTAAATTTAACTCTGACTTCTTTTTCCGTTGGGCTGATTTTTATAACAACCCAACGAAAGAGTGGAATAAGATTGTTGATAATCTTCTTTCCATTCCTATGGCTCATCAGATGATCGGATTTTACACTGTGCCCGATAGTCGCGATGGTATTCTGAAAGTGATGCGTAGCTACCAGTATTATGCCGCTTCAAGAATAAATGATGCAGTGACAACCAAACATTGGGACGATACACAGCAGCGTGGCGGCTACATTTGGCACACCACCGGTTCGGGCAAAACTATGACCTCGTTTAAGTCGGCTCAACTCATTTCGCAAAGTCGTAATGCCGACAAGGTAGTGTTCCTGATGGATCGTATTGAACTCGGTACGCAAAGCGTAGATGAATATAGAGGTTTTGCCGCCGATAATGAGGAAGTGCAGGACACCGCTAACACTGATATACTTGTCAATAAGTTGGAAGCTCCCTCAGACGCGATGAAACTTATTGTTACTTCTATTCAGAAGATGGCTTTGGTCTATGACCATAAACGCGGAGAGGAAGGAGGTTATGACTCCAAACGCCTTGACAAGATACGTTCCAAGCGCATAGTGTTCATTATCGACGAGTGCCACCGTTCCACATTCGGGGATATGCTGCTTACTATCAAGCGCACTTTCCCTAACGCATTGTTCTTTGGTTTTACAGGGACTCCGATAAAAAGCCCTAACGCCATTAAAATGACCGAGACAAGCGATATTTTCGGAGATGTGCTTCATACCTATACTATAGCCGATGGCATCAGGGACAAAAATGTACTTGGATTTGACCCTTATATGGTAAGCACTTACAAAGAAGTAGACATGCGAAGAATTGTCGCTATGGAGAAATGCAAAGTCAACGACATAAACGATATTTGGGAGTCTCAGGAGCGAGTATTAACATATAATCACTATATACTCGATGTGCCTATGGCTTCTTACATTGATGAAGCCGGTAACTATGTCAAGGGTATTGAGGACTATATTGGTAATAGTATATACCAGACAGATAGCCACCGCCGCGCTGTTGTCTCTGATATCAAAGAGAACTTCTCTACGCTCAGTCATGGAGATAAATTTCATGCGATATTCGCCACTTCTTCTATCCCGGAGGCAATAGAATATTACCGTTTGCTTAAGGCTGAAATGCCTGAACTGAATATTACGGCAATATTTGACCCAAGTATTGACAACAATGGAGGGGCGACAGTCAAGGAAGATGGTCTTGTTGAAATCCTTTCGGATTATAACAATATGTTCGATGTCAAATTCTCAATTCCTACATGGCAAGCCTTCAAGAAAGATGTGTCAAAGCGAATGAGTCATAAGAAACCATACAATCGTATTACCCCCGACCAACAACTTAATATTATGATTGTGGTAGATCAGATGTTAACCGGGTTCGATAGCAAATGGGTTAATACACTCTATATGGATAAGATATTGACATACGAAAATCTTATCCAAGGTTTTTCTCGCACTAATCGCATTTTCGGTCCTGATAAGCCTTTCGGAATTATTCGCTACTACCGAAAGGTAAACACCATGAAGCAGAATATCGAAAACGCGGTTGAGCTATATGCCGACGGCAATCCGCTCGAACTATTTGTGCAAAAACTTGAACACAATATTAACGGCATGAACTCGCATTTTGCTGAAATCGAGTTTATGTTTAATCACGCAGGTATAGAGAATTTTGCATCACTGCCTGAAGACCGCTCTGTACGTCAGCAGTTCGCTAAAGAATGGAGGATACTGAATGCTCACCTTGAAGCAGCCAAACTTCAAGGCTTCGTATGGAAGCGTAAACGATATTTCTATGAACCCGACGAGCATACTCCGCGCCGACGGAGCGTTACACTAAGATTCGACGAGCATATCTATGACACCCTCGCCCAACGATACCGGGAACTATTTTTGGAAAGAGGAACAGGAACAGGGGGCGACGATGATGTTCCTTACGAGATAGACACCTATCTCGTAGAGCAAGCGACGGGCAAAATTGATGCCGATTATATGAACTCACGATTTGAAAGATATATCACTGCTCTTTACAATCAGGAGGAAGAAGAAATCCTCGCACCTTTGCGCGATGAATTGCATAGGTCGTTTGCAACTCTATCATCAGAAGACCAAAAATTTGCGGCTCTTTTCTTGCATGATGTTCAGAGTGGTAGCGTAGAGCCGGATAGAGGTAAGACATTAATGGACTATATCGTTGAATACCGCGAAGAAGCCAAGAACGACCAACTCCACCGTTTTGCCGGAAGTATTGGAGTTGACGAAGATATGCTACGCAATCTCGTTTCTCAACACCTCACCGAAGATGATATTAATCGGGGCGGAAAACTTGATGCTCTTATGATGACTCTTGACCGTACTCAAGCACAAGCGTTCCTTGAGCATATAGAAGACCGACCCGTTCCGAAACCATTGGTAGGTATCAGAGCAATGAAATATGTCCGAGCCTTCATTCTTGATGGCGGTTTCGATATAGACCAAATTCCTGAATTTAACGATTAAAGTCAGTGTGTATTAAGGACTATAAAACAGTTATCAAATACCGATAAGTTGGTGGATTTCTTCGAAGACTCAGACCTCGACAACTATATTGAAAACCTTAACGATTGGCATTAAGTTATGACATATGCGTTTGTTGATACTAATCTCCTTCTTCACTTCAAAGTTTTTGAAGGAATAAATTGGACAAAATTATTAAACGACAAAGAGGTTGTATTAGTAATTTGTCCAACTGTTCTTGATGAGATTGATAAACATAAGGATTCAGCAAAAGGTAAAATTCGCAATAGAGCTAAATCTATTTATAAAATATTATCAGATTATCTTGATGGCAGAAAATTCAATGGGATTAATTTAATTTTCTGTGATCAAGGTATTATTGACCCATCCACTTCCACCTATAGTTATGGACGAGAAGATGAATATATTATTGCCGCAGCTAAAGCATTCTCTTGCGAAGGGCGCAAGGTTATAGTATCGTTTGATATTGGTATGAAGTTCAGGGCAAAACAAGCAGATTTGGATTTCAAAATGCCTGATGATACTCCCACTAATCGACTTTCGCAAGAACCTACCGAAGAAGAAAAAAGAATTAAGGAATTAGAGCGTGAAATTTTACAATATAAAAACCGTCGTTCTAATCCAATATTGACTTTTAGAAATGGTGAAACAGTTATTGAAATACCACAATATCTATCACCAGATTTTAGTCAACTTATTCAAAAATATAAAGAAGATCTAATTGTTGATAATCCGCCATATAAATATGTACGACCAGCTTTACTACATAGTATATCGGACGCTCAAGTTAGAAGTTTGATATGTCCCTATTCAGATGAAGAAATTGAGGAGTACAATGGAAACATAACTGCTTATATTGATGAGTTAGTTAAACTTAGGTATGTCAAATTAAATGCTCTAGTAATAGATAAGCATGTAACTGAGATAAAGTTTTCGATCGTTAATAATGGTACCGAACCTACAGGTAAAATGGGTGTGGAGATTGTATACCCTGAGGGCATCATTATTGTTGACGAAAATTCCTTCTACGATATTGATATTACACCACCTAACAAACCGAAATTACAAACTAAACAAGACAAAAAATTATCACAACTTGCGGAGCAAGCACTGGCGATTCATAGTTATGACTATGTAAACCATAGATTTTATGAAAACGACAATAAGATATATGAGTCTCATTGGCACCCCGATACGTCTACAGTTAAATCTTCTTTTATTGAGTTGCCGTCGCTGAATCATAATTTCGAAATTTCACTAAAAATACCAGATAGGATTTTCGTATTTGCTCGTGAGAAAGGAGATTTTGTCATTAAATGGGCGATAAGCGATGAGTCAAATATTGAACCTATAGTAGGAGAATTAATCCTAAAAGTCAAATAGTATGAATAGTGGACAGATAATACTCTTTCAGACGCAGAGAGGCAAGACTAAGATCGATGTTCTTGCTGATGAATCTGTTTGGTCCACTGCCGTCCAGATGGCGGAGTGCATAAATGGATTGAGAATGATATAAATTTAGGTTAATGGCTAATTTTACATATTAGATGAGAAATATATTCAATATCTACTGCGACGAGAGTTGTCATCTTGAGCATGACAGGCAGAAAGCGATGGTGCTTGGAGGCATCTGGTGCCCGGATGAAAAGAAGAAACGAATAGCACGACAGTTGCGAGAGTTGAAGGTTAGGTATAATCTTAATCCAAAGTTTGAAATAAAATGGAATAAGATTTCTCCAGCTCGTGTTGATTTCTATCTTGCGCTAGTGGACTTCTTTTTCGATAATCCGGATTTGCATTTCAGAGCGTTCATAATCCCCAATAAGGGAGAACTCAGGCATGAAGATTTCGGCCAGACGCATGACGAGTTTTACTACAAATGTTATTTCAGGCTACTGAAAACCATTCTGGAGCCGGGAGCTTCTTATAACATATATCTTGATATCAAGGATACCCAAGGTGAGGAAAAAGTGCGTAAGCTACACGAATATCTATGTAACAGCCGTTATGATTTTGACCGCGAGATGATAAAACGGGTACAGCAAGTGCGTTCGCATGAGCTTGAATTGGTGGCTCTCGCCGATCTGTTTATCGGTGCGCTTTCGTATGTTCACCGCGGTCTTCGCGAGAGTTCTGCAAAGATGGCTGTTATTGACAGGATTCGTCAGCGAGCCGGCTATCAACTGTTACGCAGCACACTTTATCGAGAGAATAAGTTTAATCTGTTCGTTTGGCATCAGGTATGATAGATAAAGATTTGTTGCCGTATAAGATATGCCTTGAAGATTACGGAGGAAACTACAAGGCATATATTGATGCAGTTTATGAAGTTTTTGAGAGGGATTTCATCAGACATAAGACGACATTTGGATCTCATAAACTTAATCTGAAGTACCATCCGGCATTTCAGGAACGGGCTTATACATTCTATCACATGACCCACAAAGGTGAGATTGAATCTGAACGGCAACCGGATTTACGCCGATGTGAATGTATGCCATGGGCACGACCTGCGATTGAAAATGTTGATGAATGGCACCTGAAATTCTGGAGACAATCACGTCAACGGTCGAGTAATCGCGTATGTATTGCCCTTGAAACCGATGAGGAAACTTACTTTGTCATTCTTGAAGTCAGGGAAACATACGTCCTGCTTTGGACGGCATTTCTATCAGAAT
>CAMWLX010000054.1 GCA_947175225.1 uncultured Porphyromonadaceae bacterium | reverse complement strand
GTTTAAAACCGTGTCAAAAAATGTGACAGAAGTGACAAAAATGAAAAAATTTACGAAAAATAACAAAATATTAAGCTTTTTTCACTTTCATTAGTATCCACGTAACTCTTCAGCGGATATCTGATCATGGCTCACACAGAGGGCACACGGAGCTTTTTATTCTTTACGTATCCACTAATATCATTATTATACAGAAATGAAAATCCAATAAAGGTTATTAGGTGTTATATGTTTAAATCAATTCACCGTATCACATTTAAATGACAGTCTATGAAAAACTCATTACTTCTTTCTCTGCTCGCTGCCGGAACCATTCTTCCTGCGGGGGCTGCTACTTTGACACCGGAGCAAGCTCTCAACCGATTCAATTCTAATCGTCCTCTACGAATTGCATCTGCAACTGACTTTCCTGTCCAAAACCTTAAACTACAATCCACAATAGGGAAACTCTACGTCTTCTCTTCGGGAAAGGGTTTTGCGATACTTCCAAGCGAAGACACCGCTCCTGTATTATTAGGATATTCTAATGAAGGAGAGGTAGATTTGGACAGCAATCCAACTCTCCGAGAATGGTTTGATTTTTACAATCGGCAGCTTAATTATCTTAAGAATCATCCTGAAGACAAAGAAACATTAAAGATCAGCCATAAGTCTCGTGCTGAGGTCAGACCGCTCTTGAAGACAGAATGGAATCAAGAATATCCATATAATATGTTATGTCCGAAAGTAGATGGACATGAGACGGTCACCGGGTGTGTTGCAACAGCCATGGCTCAGGTAATGAAATACCATAATTTCCCGGAACATGGAAAAGGGACTCATTCCTATTTCTGGCGTCCCGGAGAGGAAGAATTGAGCTTCAATTATGACTCTACCCCTTTTCAATGGGACAAAATGGATAACATTTACGACAAAGAAAGCTCAAACGAGGCTCGCCACGCAGTAGCTGAACTGATGCTCGGGTGTGGCGTGAGCGTTGATATGCATTATGAGCCCGGTGGAAGTGGGGCGGCAACAGTGATGATGGGTGAATCGCTGATCGACATATTCGGATATTCAAAATCTCTGTGGATGCCAAACCGCGCTTATTATGGATATGAGGAATGGGAAGACATGATCTATGCCGACCTTGCAGAAGGTCTTCCGGTGCTCTACAGCGGAGCCGGCACTGACGGAGGCCATCAATTCGTATGCGACGGATACAGTTCTGAAGGGTTATTCCATTTCAACTGGGGTTGGGGCGGATTGAGCAACGGCTATTTCCTTTTGACTGCCCTAAATCCGGATCATCTTGGAGTTGGAGGCGGTGCAGGTGGATTCAATACTACGCAGATCGCAACTCTTGGAGTGCGTCCGGGAAAAGAAGGGGACAAACCTGTCTATATCTTTTATAATACAGATTCCTTCTTTTCTGATGTGAAAGAAGTGAAAGAGGGTGATGATTTCAGATGTGAAGGTCAATACTTCAATTTCAGTCTTGCTACAATGCCGAAAGGGAGTCATCTTGGTTTGAAGTTCTTATCTGAATCTACAGATGAAGCATATTTTGCTGAAGGACCAAACGTAGAGGGTTATCACCCGGACGACGGAAGAAACGACCTTCAAGTTCGTTTCCCGAAACTTGAGGACGGCACTTATGAGATTACCCCTGTCTTGAAAGTTGATGGCAAATGGCATCCTGTAAAAATTCCCGTTGGGCAACCACAAATGATTGTGGCTGTAGTAAAAGATGGAATTGCCACAATCGAAAACCAAAAAGCGGCTTCTATATTTGTTTCTGACATTGAGTTTCCTGACAAAATATATAGAAACCATGAATTCCCGATGAGCTTTACAGTTGAAAACATTGGTGATGAAGAATTTTACAGCACGATTACTCCCACTCTGCTTGACAGCAATGGGGATATAGTTTCTAAGTCTACATTCCGACCTGTCGATATTCTGACGGGAGAGAAAGAGGATATCAAGGATTACGTTGGAAAATTCACTGAACTCAAAGATCACTCGTTTGCTCCCGGCGAGTATACAATGGTATTTCGGGATGAAGCAGGCAAGAATGTAAGTGATCCAATTTTAGTGAATATCGAAGTCAATGATGATAAGACTGAAATAAAGGTCGCTGATCTTGAAGTTGATGATAAAGATGCCATCTCGGATCCCTCTAAGATTCACATAAGATTCAGGGTGGATTGTGAATCAGGAGTGTACTTTGGATCATTGCGATTTGACGTATTCCCTGATGATGGAGGATATGAAATTTGTGGATCCGCTTCTTCCGACATCTATCTTGGTGCGGGAGAAAGCAAAGAAGTGGATATGACTGCTGATTTCAGTCATCTGAAAGACGGATGGTATATCGGAGCTATATATGATGGCGGCAAGTCTATGACCGGATCAATAAGATTCCATATCCAACGAGAAACGGTAGGAGTAGAAGAAGCAGAAAAAGAAGCCGAAAACTCAGAAATCTATGATTTGAATGGCATACACCACTCCTCTCCTACTAACCCCGGTATTCTTATCATCGACGGCAAAAAAGTAATGATCAGAAACTGACATACATTTCCAACAACATCGTAGGGACGTACGGCTCGTGCGTCCTTTTTTAACTTAAAATTTGCATATATAGATTATATATATTATATTTGCGATATAAATGCAGAAATGATATGAATACAGTAGCCTTTAATAAAGTTGAAAAGACAAAGAAACTTATAGATCTCCCCAATGACGTATGCCATCGGCTCGCCATCAGGGCCGCCGCTATGGGTACAAGTGTGAAACGCCTAATAGAAAGTATTGTAATAGACTCAATGGAGGATACTGACGATGACACAATATTCGCATATCTTTGCAAGACAAGACCTGAAGGAAAAGAACTGATGAGCGACGAGGATCAAGAGAATCTAATGGCCACACTTAGAAAAAAGGCTGCAGTAGATGAAATATAAGCTTTCAAAAGATTTTGGTAAAAGTCTCTCCCGTCTTAATGGCAAAGACCTAAAATTGGTTTTGGAGGTAATGGATGAAGTTGAGAAAGCCTCAACCATATCAGAAATCTTAAACTGTAAGAAACTGAAATCCTATGACTGTGTATATAGAATACGAATTGGTACACGTCGTACCTTTTTCACATTCCATATTGAGATCGTAGATGATATACTTATTTTCCATTATCTTGTTTCAAGAGGACAAGCTTACGATAAAAACATGGAAGATAAGCTAAGAAAGCTTGATATCTGATGCATAGTTTTATTCTTTAGTATTTATATGTTGCATGTTATAAACGCTGATTATATCGGGAATTACACCTTGCATTGCACTTTTGACAATGGTGAAAAGAGAGAAGTTGACCTAACCCCTCTTTTGAAATTTCCGGCATTCCAAGAGCTTCAAGACAAAACTAAGTTTCAGGAGTTTGGAGTTCTGAATACCATATTTTGGTCTAATGGAGCCGACATTGCTCCAGAATGGCTGCTTCAACATGGTAAAGCCGTTTGAAAGAGAAAAACTTTCATGAATTAAGGCCCCATCTTTTATGAGACGGGGCCTAAGACGAGATCCTGCAATACAGCATCACAATAGTTACCCTTGAACACGAGCTTTCCTGCGATAACAGAGATAGAATCTTGTGCAGAAAGCAGTCATAATGATAGTAGCGACCAAATGCCACCATTCTTTATCACCCATTGCCACATCCACAATTCTACTTATCACGCAAATCAGCGACAAAATCGCCAACCCAAGCCATATATAGCTCCTTGTCTTATCCGTCAAATTCATACAACTTCAAATCTTAGTACATACTATTAGTCGCAGATATTGCCCTGAAAGTTACACCTATCATTATTTTTCTAACTGTAGGAGTAGAAAATTTAGAATCTGAAACCGGCGATTCAACAATATATGATTTGAATGGAATGCGTCAGATTGCTCCTGACACTCCCTGCATTTTTATCATACAGGCAAAAAAATTCTTATTAGAAACTGATATACTTTTCCGACTAACTGATAGGGATGCACGGCTCGTGCGTCCCTTTTTTATTAAAAATCATGCTAAAAATCGTATGAAAAACGAGACATAATTGACAAAAATGAAAAAAATAAAAAAAAATAATGAGATATTAAGATATTTTTACTAATTTTGCACCCTAAGAGAACTATCACCCCAATATAAAGGGTCCGCCTCATGAGGCGACAACTTATAATAATATGAAGAAACTACAGGAAAAGCTATCGCAATACGATGCCCCGCAGAAAGCAAAGGCTGCGGGAGTGTATCCCTATTTCCGTCCCATCTCAAGTGAACAGAACACTGAGGTTCTCATGAACGGCAAAAAGGTTCTGATGTTCGGATCCAATTCCTATATGGGACTGACCAATCATCCTAAAGTGATTGAGGCCGCAGTGGAAGCCACTAAAAAATATGGTACGGGAATGGCTGGAAGCCCATTTCTCAATGGTACGCTCGACATCCATAAAGAACTTGAGGCCCGTATCGCCGACTATGTAGGTAAAGAAGATGCCATCGTCTATTCCACAGGCTTCGGCACTAACCTTGGCGTTGTCAGCACTCTGACGGGAAGAGAAGACTATGTGATCTGCGATGAACAAGATCATGCTTCCATAGTGGAGGGGCGCAGATTATCTTTTTCTCAGCCTCTCAAATACAAGCACAACGACATGGAGTCGCTTGAGAATGTTCTGAAAAAATGCAAGCCCGATAGTATCAAGCTCATTGTTACCGACAGTGTGTTTTCTATGGAAGGCGACGTGGTAAAGCTTCCGGAAATGGTAGAGTTGGCTAAAAAATATGATGCAAGTATCATGGTGGATGAAGCCCATGGTATCGGTGTCTTTGGAGAAGGCGGCAGAGGAGTGGCCAACCATTTCGGCCTGACCGACGACATCGACCTGATCATGGGTACTTTCTCAAAATCTTTCGCATCACTTGGAGGGTTTATCGCAACCGATAAGGAAATCACCAATTTTCTTCGCCATCACTCAAGAAGCTACATCTTCACTGCTTCAATCACTCCGGCCTCCACAGCAGCTGCTCTCGCCGCTATGGATATCATGCTGAATGAGCCTGAACGCCAGAAGCATCTTTGGGACATCACAAACTATGCTCTTGAAAACTTCCGCGCAATGGGCTGTGAGATCGGGCATACCTCAACTCCTATAATCCCGCTTTTCATCCGCGACGATTACAAGACTTTCCGTGTGACACGTGATCTTCTCGATGAAGGCGTATTCGTAAACCCTGTTGTGTCTCCGGCAGTTGCCCCGCAAGACACTCTCATCCGCTACTCACTGATGGCTACCCATACTAAAGAACAAGTGACTCGTTCGCTTGAGGCCATCCAAAAGGTATTCAAAAAGCACGATATCATAAAGTGAGATCGCTCGAATTCAAGCTTCAACATACCTGCCCCGGCACATCAGCCAGGGCAGGCTTAATTACGACTGCACATGGCGAAATAAAGACCCCTATCTTTATGCCCGTCGGTACGGTCGGAAGTGTCAAAGCCGTGCATCAGCATGAGCTTCGCGACGACATTAAAGCCCAGATTATTCTTGGCAATACCTATCATCTTTATCTGAGGCCGGGCCTTGAAATACTCCGTAAAGCAGGCGGACTACATAAATTCAATGGTTGGGAACTCCCTATTTTGACAGATTCCGGCGGTTTTCAAGTGTTCTCCCTCTCGGGTAATCGTAAACTTACGGAAGAAGGAGCTCATTTCAGAAGCCATATCGACGGCAGCAAGCATCTTTTCACTCCGGAAGGAGTCGTCGACATTCAGCGCATAATTGGAGCCGACATAATGATGGCTCTTGATGAATGCCCTCCCGGCGATTCCGACTACGATTATGCCAAGAAATCTCTTGGATTGACCACAAGATGGCTTGAGCGCGGATGGAAACGGTATAATGAAACGGAAGGTCTCTATGGCTATCGCCAGACATTCTTCCCCATCGTGCAAGGTTGTGTCTATCCTCAATTGCGTAAGGAAGCGGCAAAATTCGTAGCAGATCTCGGTGCTGACGGAAATGCTATAGGTGGGCTTGCCGTAGGGGAACCTACCGAGAAGATGTATGAAATGATAGAAATCGTCAACGACATCCTACCCTCCGATCGTCCCCGCTATCTTATGGGCGTAGGCACTCCGGCAAATATTCTCGAGGCCATCGACAGAGGTGTCGACATGATGGATTGCGTGATGCCTACACGCAACGGACGCAACGGAATGCTTTTCACTCGCAATGGCATTATGAATATGCGCAATAAAAAGTGGGCTGATGACTTCAGTCCTCTCGATCCCGGAGGTCCGACATATGTCGATGAAGTGTATTCAAGGGCATATGTGCGCCATCTCTTCATTGCCAACGAATTGCTCGCCATGCAGATTGCAAGTATCCACAATCTGGGTTTCTATCTATGGCTCGTAGGAGAAGCCAGAAAGCATATTGAAGCTGGCGACTTCCCATCGTGGAAACGTGAAATGATAGAGCGCGTCACGAGCAGAATGTAGCGTCGGTCGGGCGGCGGAGCAAAAGGAACAGCATTTTCGACGGAATGTCAGCGACAATAAAATCATGAATTATGCATAATGCCTGGTTTTAGCTTAGTCGAAGTCAATAATGCATTAATACTTATAAGCCACTTAATTCAATTGGCAAAACAATAAAGTCAAAGGGATGGCAGAGGAAACAAATAATAGTAAAATTAGAAATATCGATTCTGACTGCGACGAAATTATCCTTAATGAGGATTTTTCAGAGACTGCTTCAGATTCTACTGAAAGCATAGAAGCCTCTGACGCAAATTCTGATATCGCTGCTGATGAAGCCATAGAAAATTTCGCAGCAGAGACTGACAAGCATAAAAAGAAGAAACGCAAAGGTTTTAAGTTGACCAACCCTTTGCCCATAATCGACAGATATATCTTAGGAAAATTCTTAGGTACATACTTTCTTGCGACTCTATTGTTGCTTCTCGTGATTGCAATGTTCGACATCACAGAGAAGCTCGATGCATTTCTGACAGCTCCTCTCAAGGAGACACTCTTTGACTATTTCGCATCCTTTCTCCCTTATTTCGCCAATCAGCTCTCCCCTCTCTTCGTCTTCATATCGGTAATTTTTTTCACGACAAAACTTGCCGACAACTCGGAGATAATTGCCATGCTCTCAAGTGGAATCACATTCAACCGCCTTTTGCGTCCATATATGATTGGAGCAGCAATTATTGCCACATTGACCTTCTGCCTTTCCAACTATATCATACCCCCTACTAATGTAAACAGAATTGCATATACCAATAAATATGTAAGAAACAAGGCTGTCGAGTATGGCACCAACATCCAATTGATGGTGCGTCCGGGCGAAGTGGCTTACTTCGGCAGATTCGACAACACCACGAAACACGGCTATCGCTTTTCTCTCGACAAATTTGACGGCAAATCAATAGTGTCACGACTGACTGCAAGCTCCGTAGAATACGACTCAACTCGCCAATACCATTGGACTCTCAAAGACTATATGATACGAGATTTCAACGGCATGAATGAAAAAATCCGTAGAGGCACAAATCTTGACAGCATCATCCCGATTGAGCCCAAAGATTTCTTAATTTCTGCCAACGACCAAGAAATGCTTACTACCCCGCAACTGACCGAATATATAAGAAAGCAGAAAATGAGAGGGGTTGCAAATATCAAGAAATTTGAAATCGAAAAAGAGAAACGCCTTGCAGAGACAGCTGCTGCCTTCATTCTGACACTAATTGGAATGTCTCTGTCTTCCAAGAAAGTCAAAGGTGGCATGGGTCTGAATATTGGCATCGGACTGGCTCTCAGTTTCAGCTACATCTTATTCAGCACCATCACATCTTCCTTTGCCATCAATGGATACACTTCGCCGGCTGTAGCCATGCAGATCCCCAATATAATATATCTGATAATTGGCTTAATTCTATATAGAAGGGCATCCAAATTCTGACAGCGTGCATGCTTGAAAACCTGAAACATCAGGCTTTTCCAAAAAAATATAGTCCACAGATGAAAATCTATGGACTTTCATTTTGACAATACGGATTATTTTTGTAATTTTGCAGACAAGGTTCAAAAGGACCATTATAAATTTGACAAAGCATGCGGCGAAAGCCGCCTCGCCCAAAATACAAAAGTGTAGAGATGACAAACAAGGATTTCGATTTCAGCGACATAGCTCCGCACGATGACTCGGTCTTCCGCACGATCCTGGATAAGCTTATACAAGATCCGGGATTTCTTCATGCTATCTCCTATGTGATGCCGCAGGAAGATGTTCCCGCTCTTATAGATGAATTAAAGAGAATCAACAACCGGTATGATTTCCAACATAAGGTAATGTTCCCATTTCTTGAAATGCTTGCAAAGACTACAACTTCCGGCATTACTCTTGGAGGGGCAAAATATTTCAATCCGGCTCTAAACTATACATTCATCACCAACCACAGAGACATTGTGCTCGATGCTTCATTCCTCAACCTGACTTTCCTCCGCAGAGGATGGCCTACATCGGAAGTGGCTATCGGCAACAATCTTCTCGTTTTTGATTGGATCTCAGATCTCGTAAGACTCAACAATAGTTTCATAGTGAAAAGAAACACAGGCCTTCGCGAAGGGCTCGAAGCGGCAAAAAAGCTCTCTGCCTACATCCACTATGCCATAATGGAAAAGCATGAGTCTGTCTGGATTGCCCAGCGCGAAGGGAGAGCAAAAGATTCAAGCGACCACACTCAGGAGTCTCTCATAAAGATGCTTTCACTCGGTGGACAGGGCACTTTTATGAATAAGATTAAGGAAATCAATCTTATGCCTGTAGCTATCAGCTATGAGTATGACCCCAACGACTATCTTAAAGTGAAGGAATTCCTGCTTAGGAGGAGAAATCCTGACTTCAAGAAATCTCAAAGAGATGATCTTTTCTCTATGGAAATAGGTCTTCTTAAATTCAAAGGAAAGGTCCATTTCCAGCTCACTCCACGCATCAACGTAAGAATCGACGAAATTGGTGAATTCAAAGACACTAATAAAGCCGCTAAATACGTGTGTGCCTTAATAGACTCTGCAATACACAGAGGTTATGAAATATTTCCTATCAACTATGTCGCTTACGATACTCTACACTCCACAGATCGATTCGCTCATAAATACACAGAGGAAGAAAAACAGCAATACCTTGCTTATTTCGACAATCAGCTGACAAAAATTGATGTGGAAGACATTACAGAAGAAGAGCACTCATTCATGCGTGAGATGATTCTCATCATGTATGCAAACCCGCTCAAGAATAAACTTAAAGCTATATTGGGAGGATTTGAGTGATGAGACTGCCTTTAGCCGTAATTATTACATTATTCGTTGTCAGTATCCTTGCTGACTTCTATATTTGGACTGATATCCGCCAAGGCAAATCTAAAAACAGATGGGCATGGAGCAACTGCTATGCCATTCTGTCGGTTCTTCTATGGATTTTCCTTGGTGTGACCGTAGCCCTTCCAAGAAGAGGACTTGACGGAGGCGTGTATGCAATCATGTGGATGCTGACAGTATATCTAAGCATTTACGTTCCAAAAATCATATACTGCATCTTTTCAATTCTCGGCAGGATTCCTCTTATATTCAGAAGCCGACGCTGGTATTGGCTCAACTATGTCGGAGCCGCGCTTGGCATCATTGGATTTGCTCTCGTATGGCACGGCATTCTTTACACCCGCTCCCATACTCAGCTTGTAAATCTTACCGTAAATTCTGAAAAGCTTCCTGATAGCTTTGACGGATATAGGATCGTGCAGATATCCGACCTTCACCTCGGCACTTGGGGCAACGACACAAAATTCCTTTCAGAATTTATCACCAATATCAATAGTCTCCGACCCGATCTCATTGTGTTCACCGGCGACATCGTCAACCAAAAAGCCGACGAATTAAAGCCATTTGCCAATTTGCTTTCTAAACTCCAAGCTGAAGATGGTGTCTACTCCATTCTTGGCAATCATGACTACGGGGATTACGTAGATTGGCCCTCTAAAGAGGCTAAGGAAGCAAATCTTGAAAACCTAAAGAAATATCAGGCTGATGCAGGATGGAAAATGCTCAACAATGAGCATGATTTCATCTACAAAACCAAAAACGGGCGTCGGGATTCAATCGCTATCATAGGTGTGGAAAACTGGGGCGAACCTCCATTCGGAAAATACGGCGATTTAAAGGCCGCTTATCCAGTAGAAAAAAATAGAAGCATCAAAGATAAAAACTTCAAGATTCTTCTGACTCACAATCCCGAGCACTGGGTGCAGGAAGTAAGGAAAATCACAAACATCGACCTCAGTCTCTCGGGCCATACTCATGCGATGCAGGTAAGCTTCGATGCATTCGGCAAAAGATATTCCCCTTCAGCCTGGAGATATCAGACCTGGGGCGGATTCTATACAGAAAACGGCATCGGAGAAATTGAAGACTTCGGCAATCCTGAAACTTACGGAGGCCTTGAACGCAACCTTGATCATCCATCTCTCTACGTAAATATCGGAGCTGGAGAAGTAGGAATGCCTTTCCGCATAGGGGCAAGCAATCCGGAGATAACCCTCATCACACTCAAGAAGAAAAAGAACTGATACTCTATGTCTCAGGATGAATCAATGGAAGCTAATGACGCAATAGCGTCATTAGCAATTTTTTCAATAGGCTCAAATTGCGGCAATCGTCATGCCAATGTGAGCGAAGGGCTAAAATGGCTATCGATGCATCTGATGGATTTCAGATCTTCTTCCATATACGCTACTCCTGATTGCCATGGAGGAGTCAAGGAATATTTCAACGCAGTTGCAATCGGGACCACAAATGAATCTCCCGAAAACCTTGAACAACTTTGCAAGCAATACGAATTATCATGCGGAAGAAATGATGAAATGAGAAAATCAGGCAATGTCCCTATCGATATAGATCTTGTCGTATACGGCGACAAAGTGATTCGCCCCAACGACTTCAAACGAGAATTTTTCCGGATCGGCTATGAAATGATATGAAGCATTCCCATCGTTCGCCGCAGGTTTACCTCCACAAAAGGTCTTAAATTCCCTTTTCGCTCAACGATCATATCAACCCCTAATAAACCCTCATATTCTGTCAGCACTTGCTCCAGGATTTTTTTCTGCAAAGCCGTCACATCATCAATCCCCATATTGCATTCAAATTCAAATTTCTCTTTCAGCTTCGATTGACCCATATGCTCATTGGATATATATTTACCCCTATTGGAAGTAAAAAATGCAGATAATCCAAGATATTCAGCTTTTCCATCGATCATTCTCCATTCTGTTGCGAAATCCGATATCCTGTCAGCTCCTTTCTCCCCCATTACACTTCCCTGCCTTCTTAATATGCCCCTGCACCATTGCTCCACAAGCACATCTGTCATGTCTGCCGCCGTATTTATCACCCCTCTCCCGCTTGAACTCCACGGAGCTTTCATCCAGCATCCCGGATTGCTCCTATAAAATTCCATGCAATCTTCGATTGTGGATAATTCCTTCGGCACTTCGGTCCTTTTGCAGGAAGGAGCCATTTCATTCCATAGCATATTGAGCGTCACTGTAGTGCGACGATGCGCCAACTCACGAATCCGATCCATCGTTTTAGCATCCGGAAGCTCTGATTCTGGCACTCCATGATCCTTCAGCTTCCTTATAAGTGCATGATTCCATCCCCAAGGCTCAACAATGAGATCCGGATTTTCCTGAAATACTTGACCAAGCATTTTCCACTCTACGAGCCGGAAATCCGAAGCCAACTCACTGTCATCATCTACCAAAATCATATCCCCACACTCTGCCCACGCCTCTGGAAGCAACTGCTGCTCCCTTCTCAGCTTCTCTACACGAGCCGGAGGTGTATAAAAAGACGCCCCCGAAGCGAGGGCGTATTCTGTCTCCGGATTAAAGAGTAGGAGTCTTTTCATCAGTCGTTGAGCTTATCGCGTTCCTTTAGAGGATTTGAGAAGTAGAGTTTATGCTCTATATACTCCTGAGTGGCAATAAGCGTGGGCTTGGGAAGCTTTTCATAGAAACGAGAAATCTCTATCTGCTCTCTGTTTTCCGACACTTCCTCAAGATTGTCGGTCGAAGCAAAGTCAGCGAGCTTCTTCTCCAATTCCTTTTTCATTTCAACGGCGATCTGATTTGCTCGTTTTCCAATGATACAAACTGTCTCATATACATTTCCAGTCTGTTCTGCCATAGCGATCATGTCGCGTGTCACCGTTGTGAGAGGTGCATTTGTCTTCTTGTAGTCCATAATGTGCAATTATGATTTACGTATAGATTGTGATGATAGTTCTAAACAATATTTTTTCCTCGGCGTGCTTCTACTAAACAGCCTTTATTCCCCAACGTGTTTTGAAGCAATATTGAAAATTGATTTTGCTTCCGACAGATTTTTTGATTCCGGATAAGTATTGATAAATGAATAATACTCATCAATCACATCGCGATATCTGTCTTCACTCTTCTCTGCCACTGAGTTCTTAGCCTCTTGAAACTTTGCTTTCAGAATCAGCATCTCAAAATCTTCCCGATATTTGGAATATGGGAATTCCTTCAATGCGTTCTTGGCTGTGATGATACACGACTCATAGTTATTGCCAAGGAAGTTGCCGAGATTATAATAAAGCTGTGCATTCTGAAGCTGCTTAAGTGTCAGCTTATCCTGCATCTCAAATATCGAGTTTTTTGCCAAGCCGGCCTTGTCGCTATTGGGGAAATAATCAAGAAATCCCTGAAGCTCCTCTATAGCTTTTAGTGTCAATGTCTGGTCGAGCTGTGGCTCCGGCGAATCAAGGTAATATCCATATCCGCAATAGAATCGGGCCAGCTCTGCATATTTGCCGCGAGGATACCTTTGATAATAATTCTTATACCCAATACACAGTTTTTTTAAATTGCATTT
>CAMWLX010000053.1 GCA_947175225.1 uncultured Porphyromonadaceae bacterium | reverse complement strand
TCAGCGGCGAGCCCCTTGAAGAGGTCGCGGCGCCCTTCGAAATAGGATTCGAGTGTCGACAGGAGAAGACTCTTTCCGAAACGTCTTGGACGACTCATAAAAATGAATTTTCCTTGACTGAGCAACGGCGCAATATAGCCGGTCTTGTCGACATAAGTATAACCTTTCTCAATTAGCTCGGAGAAAGTGGCCATTCCAACGGGATATTTCATTTGAACCATAGCACTCTTTTTTTGCAAAGGTAGTGATAATATTTTGAATATGCAAATATGCAATCGAAGTTGTTTAAACTTATTTACGAATTAAAAAAAAAGTTTAAACAACTTCAATATATCAATTTTTTCTTTTTAGCTTTTTCTGTCCATAGATTTGCAATGAGTTGATGTCCTGCAGGAGTAGGATGAATGCCGTCCCATAGCCATCTTGTTGAATCAGGATTGCCTGAAGTCAGGGAATTAAACAGTGCGTTTGTGTCTATGTATTCAGCATTGAATTCCTTGGCAAGTCCTTTTACGCTTTCGGCGCATTGATCTATAGATTTTTTCACTCGAGGGAAAATCTTGCTATCTACTGATCTGCCTTCTGCTACGAATGGAGACATCAATATAATCTTTACTGATGGATTAGCTTCTCTTGTCTGACTGAGAATATCTCTTAAATCAGAAGTCCAAACATTTACATTGAAATCTTCAATTCCTCCATCTCGATAATACTTATAGACATCGTTGATTCCCACCATCAATGTAAGCACATCCGGATCTTCATTCACAACATCTTCTTTCCAACGCTTCTTGAGACTCTTTACAGTATTTCCGGAAATGCCCCGATTGAGCCAGTTGCATTTCAGTTTCGGATCTTCTGCCATCATCTTGGCTGAAGAAAGCATCACATAGCTATGACCTAAATCGTGATTCTTGTCAGTCTTATTGCGTTTAGACGAAGGAAGCGCCTTTCCGGCGCTTCTTCCCCAGCCTCCATCGGTGATGGAATCACCGATGAAGAGGGCTGTCAGGTCTGATTTAAGTTTGATTTTCAATACGGTAGCTGGTCCATCGGCAGCGGGGGTGGCAGTTTCGACAAATACTATTCCATCCCTTCCATCCCATTTAAGCTTTTCTCCTCCGATCATTGATATTTCTTCTATATCAGAAGCTTTAATCCCGGGAAGTTCGGTAGCCTTTCCATCCCATTTGAGAATGAAGGCATAGAGATTGCGCCGACCTTTAGATGTATATCTGACATCTCCATCCTTGTTTTCTCCGTATGCTCTTGTGCCATAGACTGCCTCACCATACTTCGACAGCCATTTGCCCACTGCATATAGTTCCTTTTTCTGGTCATCAGGAATTGTACCGTCCGATTTAGGAGATACATTGAGACATAGGTTTCCGTTACGCGAAATATTATTAATGAGGCTACGAATTATTCCATCAGCATTTTGAAGCTTCAATCCTTCTACATAGCCGAACTTGTGTCCGATTGGGTCGTCAACTTGCCAGTAATAGCTCGTTTTTTCCTTAGGTGCTCTTGATTCTCTTTCGAAATCGCGGATAGAACCGGCTTTATAGGCATCGCTTTTCGACTGCAGCGATACCTCCTTATCCCATTTATCCGCACTGTTGTAGTAATATCGTGCTATATTCAGCTTCCACGGATCCATCGAACGATAGTTGATGCCGTTGTCAAAATATATAAGATCCGGCTGATATTTGTCGATTATCTCCATCACTCGATACTGCCATTCGTTCATGAACGCATCGTTTTGAGGATGAGGACCCGGATGCTCTTCAGATGGACCCATGCCTGAGTTTTCTGTAGGTTTTTGAGGAGGTCCATATAAGGAAGCATATTGAGGATCAAACAAGTCTGTAGAGTCGGGATCAAGGCTTGGATACATGAAATCCCAGTTCTCAACTCGGTGGTTGCTTATACCGAATCTCATGCCCCTGTCGCGTACAGCCTTTGAAAGCTCTCCGATGACATCGCGTTTCGGACCATGCTTTACTGAAGTCCATTCCGTGAGGTCGCTGTCATACATTGCAAATCCGTCATGGTGTTCCGCAGTTGGTATTACATACTGCGCTCCGCTTGCCTTAAACAGTTCAGCCCATTCATCCGCATTGAAATCCTCAGCTTTGAATAGGGGAATGAAGTCCTTATATCCAAATTCCGACTGGGGTCCCCATTTTTCGCGATGAGCCTTGCTGAGGCCATTGTACATATGCTTGGGATACCATTCGCTCCCCGCAGCGGGGACCGTATAGGGACCCCAATGTATGAAGATACCGAATTTTGCATCTTTAAACCATTCAGGTACGCTGTAGTTTGATTCGAGAGATTCCCAAGTAGCATCAAATTTGCCTTCAGGGTAATTTTCAAGTTGCTCCTGAGTGACTTCTATAGTCTGGCGCGGAGCTTGTGCAGATGCGACCCCACTGCTCAACATAAGCAGCCACCAGCAAAGTGGAGGTATTTTACTAATTGTCACTCGCTGGGCTGTCACTATGCGTGCAAATGTCAGAGCAACGCCAATGGAAAGTAGAATTCGTTTGTTCATAATGTTAATCTGCAAGAATTGATAGGTATAGAATGAATGCAAAGTTACAACAACTTGGCGAGATATGCAACAAATTTTTATAATATCATTAGGATGCACGGACGCTTTTCTGATCCCCGCTGAATAATTACGCAAAATAGACTCTTATTAAAAATTATGTTAAAATTGAAAAAAAAACGACCGATAATTGAGTTTTTTTAAAATTTATTTGTAACTTTGCGAATAATTGACCTGATAACACCTGTTTTGTATACGGATTTTAACAACTATGATAAGGTTTGTATACAGAATTTGCTATCCTTTAACAACTAATAATAACCGTCAATAACAACATAATCAATTGTAAAACAAATAACAACAATTAATAACTAACCACATTCAACTAATCATGAAATACGAAAACAATCACGTTTTGTCAGTATTGAAACGAATGCAAGGTGGCGGCAGGCTATTGATGGCCTTGGTATGCCTGTTTGCATCGTTGGCGCTTTATGCGCAGGAGACGGTGGTGAAAGGTACCGTAGTCGACGATCAGGGTGAACCCCTTATCGGAGCCACCATCATGGTAGCGAAGACCACCAACGGCACATCCGCCGACTTCGACGGTAATTTCTCCATCAAATGTAAGCCGGGTGCAAAACTTATAGTCTCATACGTAGGATATGAGTCTCAGGAAGTCCCCGCCAAAGACGGCATGAAAGTAGTGCTCAAAGAATCCTCCAACATGCTTCAGGATGTCGAAGTAGTCGCTTTCGGTGTTCAGAAAAAAGTATCTCAGACCGGTGCAATCTCTTCAATCAAAAATGAAGACCTTACGCGTACTCCGGTCAGCTCTGTTACCAACGTCCTCGCCGGTCAGCTCTCCGGTGTCTCTACAATCCAGACTTCCGGTGAGCCTGGTTCGGATGCCGCTGAAATCTTCGTCCGTGGTAAGGCAACTTGGGTTGACTCCAAGCCTCTTATCCAGGTCGACGGTGTAGAACGCGACATGTGGGACATTGACCCTAACGAAATCGAGTCTATATCAGTGCTTAAGGATGCGTCTGCTACTGCAGTGTTCGGTGTGCGTGGTGCCAATGGTGTTATCCTCGTCACTACCAAGCGCGGTAAAGAAGGTAAGGCAAAGATCAATGTGTCGCTCAACTTCTCGGCTCAGTCTCCGACTAAGCTCATCGAGATGGCTAACTCAGTGGAATACGCTAATTTCTATAACTATGTTATCCAGAGTGATACCCCGGGAGCTGCACCTGTATTCTCTGATGAGGTGATCGCTAAGTTCACTTCCGACAATCCGTCAGACCGAATCCGATTCCCGAACATGCGCTGGACCGATGAAATCTTCAAGAAGACTACATTCCAACAGCAGCACAACGTAAATATTTCCGGTGGTAACAAAAAGGTAAGATACTTTATTTCAGCCGGTTTCTTCAGCCAGGACGGTATCTTCGATCAGTATGGCCGCAGCGACTATGCTTTCGACTACCGCTATAATCGTTTCAACTACCGCAGTAACCTTGATATCGATGTGACTCCTACCACTACTGTCAGTGTTAACGTAGCTGGTAAGATTGATAATTCATGCAAACCGCGTACCGGTCAAGGTGCAGAAGGTATGGTGAAGGCTATCTATGGTGCAACTCCTTTCTCTTCAGCAGGTTTCGATGAGCAGGGCCGCTATATCGCTCCTACTATGGAACCAAGCTACAATATGGAGTATGATGCTGAAGGCAATCCTACAGTCGTGACTCTTCCTTTCGTAGGTAGTGCTCCTATGACTTATATCACTTATCAGACAGGTGCTTACCACAACACTGCCAATACAATCACTTCTGACTTGATCTTCAAGCAGAAACTTGACGTCATCACAAAGAACCTCGCTTTCCGCGCTAAAGGATCTTACAATAGTGGTTTCAACCAGACAAAGACCCTTACTTCTTCTGCAGCTACTATTACCCCTGTGCTTCAACCGGATGGCACTCTCAAATATCTGACCAATTCTTTCGAGGAGGCTCCTACTTACAGCGAGCCCGGCGATATGAGCGGACGTTGGCGTAACTGGTATATTGAAGCTGCATTCGATTGGAACCGTGAATTCAACAACCACAACCTCACTGCACTTGTGCTCTACAACCAGAGCAAGAACTACTATCCGAGCACATATTCCGATATAGCCCGCGGTTATGTCGGTTTCGTTGGCCGTGTGACATACGACTATGACAACCGTTACCTCGCAGAGGTTAACTTTGGTTACAATGGATCTGAGAACTTTGCTCCCGGCAAGCGTTTCGGTGCTTTCCCTGCTGGTTCTATCGGTTGGGTCATTTCTAATGAAAAATTCATGGAAAGCCTCAATCCTTATCTGTCTTTCTTGAAACTGCGTTTCTCTCTCGGTAAGGTAGGTAATGATAAGGTCGGTGGTAACCGATTTATGTATCTTGCTGATCCATTTGTAGTTAATAATACCGGTCTTGCTCAGCGCGACGGTTATGCTTACTGGTTCGGTGTCGGTAAGGACAATGCTGGTGCACAGCCCGGTGCGACTCAGACTGCAAAGAACAACCCTGACGTCACATGGGAAACTGCTGTAAAGCAGAATTATGCTGTTGAAGCTAATTTCTTCAATAATCAGCTGAAGGCTTCTTTCGATTACTATCGTGAAAATCGTAAGAACATCCTTCTCCAGAATTATAATTCATCTGTGCTCCTTGGTTATGCTATCCCTTACACTAACTTCGGTGAGGTTAATAGCTGGGGTTGGGAAGTCAGCCTCGGATGGAGCCAGATCATCAACCGTGATTTCAGCTACTCTGTGAAATTCAACCTTTCTTACAACGACAATAAGATTATGGTAGACGGTCAGGCTCCTCAGCTTTATGATTATCAGAAGACTGTCGGCCACCGTATCGGATCACGCTCACAACTCCTTTTCTGGGGATTTTATGATGAAACTGCCGATGAAAGATATGCAGCTCAACATGATGGAGCTCCAATTCCTGAGCAGCTTAAGTCAAACAAAAATCTAAACTATGGCGATCCAATCTATGTTGACCTTAACGGCGACGGAAAGATCGACAGCAACGATTATAGCCGCGACTTCGGAAAGACTGACGATCCTCGCTTCATTGCTGGTCTAAATCTCGGTCTCTCTTGGAAGGGAATCACATTCAACGCTCAGTTCACTGGCGCTTGGGATGTAACACGTAGCCTCGGTGGCGCTTTCGTCACTCCGTTCTGGAATGCAGGTGGCGATGACCGTGGCGGCCTTCTTTTGGTTCACCTTAATGATAGCTGGACTGAAGACCACCGTAACGCGACTTATCCACGTCCGACAATTGCCTATAAGAACCATACATACGCAGGATCAACACTTTGGGAGAAAGATGCAAGCTACTGCCGCTTGAAATCTCTGCAGCTTGCATACGACTTCAACATGCCCTGGATGAAGAAACTCGGACTCACACAGCTCCGCCTTTCACTCAGTGGCTACAACATCTTCACTATCTCAAAATACAAGTGGGGCGACCCGGAAAACCGTGCCAGCAGCTCGCCGAGCTATCCTCTTACCCGCACTTATACAGCAGGTCTGACAGTTGGTTTCTAATCTAACTCACTGACAACTTTTATAAGAATATGAAAAAGACATTTCAAAGCATAATAGCATTGGCATTGGCAGGGATGGCAGCCACATCTTGTACTGACGAAGTGCAGTTTGGCGACACCTTTCTCAATAAGGCTCCCGGCGGCTCTATGAATATGGATAGTATTTTCGCTAATCCGGACTACGTCAACCAATTCCTGACCAACATATACAACAAGCAATACTATGGACTCCCATATAAAAATGACGGAGTTCAATCACACAGCCCTTACAGTGGAAAACTTGATGGGCTCACCGACCTATATCAGATGCACTGGTCTGGCTGCAAGGTTTGGTCTTCATATTACACAGGCACATTTACTGCTAAAGAAGACCCACTGATTTCTTTTGCCAACGATCAGGTTTGGCAGACCGTACATCAGGTGCAGCTTATCAAGGAAAATATCGACCGAGTTCCTAATATGGACCAGAAGAAGAAAGACTACATCGTAGCTCAGGCTACTGCCTTGCAGGCTTTTGCATATTCAGTTCTTCTTCCTCACTATGGCGGTCTTCCTATCATCGAGCAGACTTTGACTGATAGTGATGTTACCGGTGGACTCGGTGTTCGTGCCACATTTGAAGAGACTGTTAACGCTATCGTAAGATGGTGTGACGAAGCAAAAGACAATCTCTATTGGGCATATAACGGTAATGACTCTGAGACTAACTTGCTTCAGACCGGCCGTTGGACTAAGGCAGGCGTTATGGCACTCAAGGCTCAGGTGCTTTGGCTGGCTGCTTCTCCTCTCTACAACGCTGATGAATCTTACTTCGGAGGCGCAAGCGATGCCGAGCAGCAGAATCTTACTTGGTATGGAAATTATGACCGGCAAAGATGGCAACGCGCTAAGCAAGCGTTCGACGATTTCTGGGCTGAAAATGACAGAAACGGCGGTTACTATCATCTCGTGGAGCCTTCTGTTAAGAATAGTGATGGCTATCGCGTGGCATATCGTCGCGGTTATGTAATGGACGACAGTCCTGAAAACATCCACTGGACAAAGACTTGCGACTATTACGGAACTCAGGGTTCATACTCCTGGCTCAACTGGAATACCTGGAGCGTGCAGCGTCTCAACCATTCTCCATCAGTAGAATACATTGAGATGTTCCCTTGGAGCGATGGAAAACCATTTAACCGTGAAAAGGATATGAAGTATTCTTACACCTACACTGTAGAGAAAGACAAATCTGAGACAGATGTCTACACATGTCTTGACGGAACATCTTCTTCATCCAACGACAAGTTGTTTTTCACATATAAGGCTGTCCGTGGTGGCTTTAAGAAAGATGCATCACGCGACCCTCGTCTGTATGAAAATGCCCGCGTTACCGGTCTTCAAAAAATTCTTGACTATAACAAGGTAGATGGTAAATCTTCCGGAAATATTGTCGAGACTTGGGTCGGTGGTCAGGATGCCGGTGTAACTGTCAAGGCCCTTGATGGAACTACATCTGAGTCTCTGACTTCTTACTGTCCTACCGGTTTCGCTGCATATAAATATGTATTCTCACAAGACGAATACTGGCGTGATTACAATATGCACTGGAATGTTCTTACCATTCCTGATATGATCCTTATGTATGCTGAATGCTTGGCAGAATGTGGTGATCTCAACGGTGCTATTGTGCAAGTGGATAAAATTCGTTCTCGTGTAGGGCTGAAAGGTATCGTAAGCTGCAACTCTTCTTTGGATCTCCGTAATAATAAAGACAACCTTATTGAAGAGATCCTTCGCGAACGTGCTTGCGAACTTGGAATGACCAATGCTCGCTACATTGATATGATTCGTAGAAAACGTACCGATTGGATGACCAAGCAGCTTCATGGTATGGCTACCTACCGTATGATCAAGAATGCTCAAAACCAGTGGGTGCGTCGCAATAGCCCATACTTTGGCGACGATAAGAATGGAGGTATGGATGAGCCTTCTCGCTTCGAATATGAGTTCTTCGAACTATTCCAAGGCAAACGTGTCCTTTGGAATTATGCTAATGATCAGAAAAATCCTGCAGTCTTGAAATGGTTTATGATGCCGTTCCCACAGGATGAAGTCAACAAGGGTTATGGTCTTATCCAGAATCCGGGATGGTAATTGTCGAAACTAACAACTTTAATAACATCTGAAATTATATGAAATCCAGATATATTTTTCTCATGACTCTCGCTGCGGGAATCACATTGCCTTCTTTTGCACAGGAGAAGGAAGACAGTGTGGTCAACCGTTGGCTTGATCAGGAGTATAACATCGGAGTCAATTCAAAAGTGACACGCCAGAATTCTACTGCTTCTGTCAGTGTGATCAAGAGCAACGAAGTCAACCAACGAAGCTCCAAAAATATCGGTAATTCACTTATCGGCCAAGGAAAGGGTCTTATTGCCATTTCCGGCACAGGAAATTACTATGCGCAGAACCCGACATTCTACGTGCGCGGCTTGCAAAGCCTTTCCGGAAGCACTCCGCTTATTCTTATTGATGGCATCGAGCGCGATATCAACCTTGTCGACCCTGAAGAGGTTGAAGAGGTTCAGATTCTTAAGGACGCTGCCGCAACTGCACTTTATGGCTATAAAGGTGCCGACGGTGTCATCAACGTTATCACAAAGCGTGGCGACTACAACTCAAAGGTGGTGCGTGTCAATTATGAGCATGTCTTCTCTCACATGACCAACAAGCCTAAGTTTGTAGATGGTGCTACCTACGCCAAAGCTATGAATGAGGCACTCTACAATGAGGGGCAAGGTCAGTTCGCTCGCTACACTCAGCAGCAAATAGATTTCTTTGCAAGCGGACAATATCCGACTCTTTATCCTAATGTAGATTGGGTAAACGAGACATTCCGCGACAATGCAAACGGCGACCGTGCTTCTATAGAATTTTCCGGTGGTGGCGAGAAATTCCGCTATTTCACGATGACAAATTTCCTATATAGCGATGGTTTCATAAAGAAGCCTAACCGCAATGAGGGATATTCTACACAAGACAAATATGTGCGTGGTAATATCCGCATCAACCTTGACGTAGACCTTTGGAAATACACTCAATTGAAGACCAGTATTCTGACATCAATTGGGGAAATGCAGACTCCGGGTTCGTATGCTAATCTTTGGAGTATGATCTACAATACTCCGGCTCTTGCATTCCCTGTAGTGAATGATAACGGTGTTTGGGGTGGCAATAATACTTGGTCGGGCGATAATAACCCGGTTGCACAGTCAATAGATGCTGCCTACTATAAAATCTTTGAGCGTAACCTTTTCTTTGATGCAGAGATAGTTCAAGACCTTTGTATGGTCACTCCGGGCCTGAGCTTCAACATTGGAGCAAGCTACGATATATTCTCTAATATTGTCGAAGACCACTCTAAGAAGTATAATTATGGTTGGAGCACTGTGACTGGCTGGAATGAAGATGGCACTCCTATTACATCTTTCGAACAGGCTCCCGACCAGGCTACTGCAATGGGTACAGGTTCTCCGGGTAAGAACTTCCAACGCCGCCTCAATGCATGGTTAGGTTTCAACTACGACAAGAAGTTTGGTGACGATCATGCCATCATGACCCAGCTGAAATATTATTATGACTATGAGGATCCGATGGGAACAATGAACAATGTTTATCGTCATAATATATCATTCTGGGGTCAGTATACTTTCAAGAATAGATATTCTCTTGGTGTAGCTCTTGCTGAGATGGGTAGCTCCCGTCTTGCTCCGGGCACTAAGTGGAGTTTCTCCCCAAATGTGTCTCTCGGTGCTGTCCTTGTTGAAAATCCTGATCTTGCAGTTGATTTCTTGAAAATCCGTGGATCTTGGGGTATCCAGAACCTTGACCGTCTTCCCGGTGCCAACGTTTGGACATACTATCTGCAGAACTACACTGTGTCAGGCGTTTCTTATCCATGGTCTGATAAATATGATGGTGGTGGATATTGGGGTGAGACCACAATGGGACAGCTCCCTATGGTTGACCCTACTCATGAGAAAGTCGCTAAGTATGACGTTGGTCTCAACGCAAGCTTCCTTGGATGTATCAATCTTACTGCCGACTATTTCTACAACCGTCACTATGATATATTCGTAGATGGATCCGGAGCCTATTCAAGCCTTATCGGTATGACTGCTCCTTACAAGAACCAAGGAAAGGTTGACAACCGTGGTGTTGATATCGAACTCGACTTCAGCAAAAATTTTGGCGACTGGAACGTCATGGCAGGCGGATCATTCCTCTTTGCCAAGAGCAAGATCATTGACATGGCAGAAGAACCAAAAGCATTTGACAACCTCGTAAACACCGGCAATCCTCTCAGCTCAACTTACGGATTGATAGCAGAGGGTATATTCACTTCGCAGGCTGAGATCGATGCTTCTCCTACACAGACATTCTCTACTGTTCGTCCCGGCGACATCAAATATAAGGATCTTAATGGTGATAATGTAATCGATGCAAACGACGTCACTAAGATTGGCTACAACGCCATCTGCCCTGAAATATACTATACTTTCAACTTAGGTGCAGAATACAAGGGTATCGGTCTGTTGGCTCATTTTCAGGGTGTAGGCAATTATGGTTGCAACCTCAGCTCTCAGGGCTACTATTGGGGATTGATCAACAACTCTTCTCTTGCTCAGGAAGTGTACGACAACCGTTGGAGTGCAGAAAACAATGTGGCTGATGCCCTATATCCTCGTCTTAGCTCTTCAAGCAATGCCAACAACTACCGCACCAGCACATTCTGGCAGCGCGACCGTAGCTATCTTAAGCTCCGCAATATCGAGCTTTACTATAACTTTGACAAGAATCTTCTCGCAAAGACTCATTTCATCAACGGCGCGAAAATCTTTGTCCGTGGCGTTGATCTCTGCAATATCGCTACCGGCGGCAAGAACAAACTTGAGAATCTTGATCCGGAAGCTACCGGTATTGTAGCTCCACTCTCCCGTCAGGTTGTAGTAGGCGTGAAACTTACTTTCTAACTCTATCAACATCAATATAAAATGAAACTTCAATATATAATCGGTATTTCCGCTCTTGTATCGCTTGGCCTGACAGCTTGTTCTGACCAGATGGACTACCATGAGTTTAGGGTCAACGACAAGGAATACATAGTGCGCGATTTCGGCAATGTCGGAAAGATATCTACACACGTCTATCGTGCCCTCGAAAGCGATTTCGGTCAGATGTATGGTGGCGCTAACCTCAGTTCTGCTACTGATGAGTCTGTCTATAGCCACCAGGGCAATCAGATTGAATCTTACTACAACGGAAGCTGGAGCCCGACAAATGCCAACTCCAATACTTGGAGCACATGCTGGGACGCAATCTCATATTGCAACCTCTTTCTTGACGAATTCAACAATCTTACTTTCCCCGAGCATGAATTGGAAAAAGATTATCCCGACCAGATGATCAAGTACAACAACCTTCAGTGGGAAATGCGCTTCATGCGTGCATACAACTATTTCCGCCTCGTGCGCCAATATGGTGATGTGCCTCTGATTGTCAATTTCATGAATGCAGACGAATCCAATAACATGCCTCGTGAATCGGCAGACTCTGTATTCAAATTCATCGACGATGAATGTATAGCAATTCAAGACACTATTATCAAGGATTATGCAGGTGCTTATATCTCTCTTGAGAATGAATCAGGGCGTGTAAACAATCTCGGAGTCCTTGCTCTTCGTGCTCGCGCTGCACTCTATCATGCATCTCCTCTTTTCACTAAAGGAAAGTCAGATTCAGAAGTTAAAGAACTCTGGCATCAGGCTGCTCTCCGTGCAAAGGAATGTCTCGATGAATGCAAGAAACGCAATATGCGGCTTGCAAATGATTATTCAAAGCTTTTTGCCAATACAAACTGGAACGACTCGGAAGCTCTTAAGGAAATTATCTTTTCTACCCGTAATGCTGCAAGCAATAACTATGAAAAATATAATTTCCCTATTGGCATGACAGCTGCTCAAGGTGGAAACTGTCCGACTGAAAATCTTGTTTCAGCCTACGAGACAAAGAATGGTCTTCCTATAAGTGAAGATCCATCTTACGATCCTCAGAAGCCTTATGCCAACCGCGACAGCCGTCTTGCTGTCACAGTGGCTGTAAATGGCGAAAAATGGCCCGATGCTCTCACAAAAGATGCACTCGAGACTTGGTATGGTGGTGCAAATTCAAGATCGGTTACATATGGTACGCCTACCGGTTACTACCTTAAAAAGTACGTCAGCAAGGAAACAAGCATTTCCGGTAACACTACAAACTCCAGCTCTCACACTTGGGTTGTGTTCCGTCTCGGTCAAGTCTATCTTGACTATGCTGAAGCAATGCTCAATTATACCGGAAATGGATATGCTACCGCAGATGATCTTCCAATGTCAGCAGCTGAAGCTATCAATACAGTCCGCAAACGTGCCGGTCAGCCCGATCTTCCCACAGGGCTTAGCTTCACTGACTTCGAGAAGCGATATGAAAACGAACGTTTCGTTGAGCTCGCGTTTGAAGGCCATCGCATCTACGACGTTCGCCGCTGGATGAAAGCTCCGCAGTATTTAGTAGATGTTAAGGTAATGGAAATCGAAAAGAATGATGACGGATCCTTCACATATAATACAGTGACAAATCCTTCATACATCACAAAACGTTCATGGCCCGGCGACAAAGCTTATTTCTGGCCAATACCACAGGCAGAGATTCTCAAGTCTGGCAGCTTGACACAGAATACCGGTTGGTAAAAAAGCATATATTCCACAATTGGGTATACCAATTACTTCGTAGGGACGCACGGCTCGTGCGTCCTTTTTTATT
>CAMWLX010000052.1 GCA_947175225.1 uncultured Porphyromonadaceae bacterium | reverse complement strand
CTATCAGATCGGCACCTCCGCGCGAAGCGAATGTCTGGCGCGAACGCTCGTTCATGTATATTATACGACAATCACAGTCTACTACAGTAACTGCGCAATCCATACCATATGCCCATTCGGGCAAGAATTCCTTTTCCATAATCAATTTTTAGAATTTAAGTTATTACTTCGGAGGTTCGATTACATTATCCCTCAAAACCTAACTCTATCATAAAACGCCTCTCCGAGGCTACTGGGCTTTTGATTGAGTTGCCCCAGACTGAAGTCTGGGGTTTTGGCATTATATCAGCTCTCCGAGCTGAAAAGTTGGGTTCAAAATCTGAACATCATAATAATAACTAATCTTAATGCAAAGATAATACTTTTTTCGAAAACAATGCGAGGCACGAGGATTTTTATTAATTTTGCGATTGAAAATGAAAAAAGTGATGAAGATAGTGATTGAAGAAACGGCTGACGGTAGCCCTACACTTTACCGAGAGGATATTGATGAGCATTATCATTCGGTGAAGGGAGCTCTTGCCGAAAGCAGACACGTATATCTGGAGGCTGGATGGAGGAAAGCTGCTGAAACTTCAAGACCGGTAAAGGTCTTTGAGGTGGGATTCGGAACAGGGATGAATGCCGCCATTACAGCTGCGGCTTCCTTAGTGTCGGGGATTCCGACGGATTATTTTTCAGTGGAATTGTATCCGCTGCCTAAAGAGACGACGGATCTGGTAGCTGAGACATTAGGGAAGGAATATAAGGATGCATTTGAAAGTGTGAATGAATCTCCATGGGAAGAACCTGTCAGAATCAATCCGTATTTCTCTCTGCAGAAGATGAAAGCCAACCTGCTTACTATGGATCTTCCGAAGGAGCTTGATGTAGTTTATTTTGATGCTTTCGCCCCGGAAAAACAACCTGAAATGTGGGACGAGACCATTTTCCGGAAGATCTACATGGCAATGAAGCCGGGAGGTGTGTTGACCACATATTGCGCAAAAGGGAGCATCCGGCGTATGCTTCGACAAATAGGATTCCTTACGGAACGCTTGCCGGGACCTCCCGGAGGGAAAAGGGAAATTCTGAGAGCTACAAAACCGACTGACGCCATGAATTGTTAAAACTGCATAAGAATTATAACCTTAAATTTATCAAAATGGAACATATAAAAGTAAAGGTCATCAATGACTCCCCATACGGATTGCCTACATACGAGACACATTCGGCAGCCGGAATGGACATCCACGCCAACATTACCGAACCGATAACCCTCGGTCCGCTCGAACGTTGCCTGATTCCGACAGGCCTGCGCATGCAGCTGCCGCAGGGATATGAATGCCAGATCCGACCACGTTCTGGTCTCGCTCTAAAGCATGGACTCTCAATCGTCAATACACCTGGAACCGTCGACGCAGACTTCAGAGGAGATATAGGCATCATCCTAATCAATCTCTCAAACGAACCTTATACCATCACTCCGGGTGAGCGTATAGCCCAGATGGTGATAAAAGAGTATGTGCATGTAGAGTGGGAACCGGTAAAGCGCATCGATACCACGGAACGTGGAAAAGGGGCTTTCGGACATACCGGGACAGAATAATCACTTATTAAATTTCTTTTTTGATGAGCCGTCGCGCACCTCTATGTAAAGACCTTTGGGCTCCGAGTAAAGACGACGGCCGTAGATGTCAAATATCATAACTTCTGATGCTGTGTCGGCAACTGTGGTATGCACTGCCGATGCAGCATATTTCTCATACTCCAGACTTGCCATAATGAAGGAGCCTATGCCCTTGCCCTCGTTGGAGACAATGTTGACGTCGCTACCATCAAGATAATAATCAGCAGTGCCGTTACGCTCACGCTTGTTGGAGGGACCGAGTCCGGCAGATCGACAGATATTATGGATGTCAACCCCGGAGGCATTTTCAGTGATGAACGTGGCGAGCAAACCATCGTAAGCCTTCTTTGCCACGAGACTAAATTTTGCAGGGTCAAGCAGCCCAAGCCTCATGCCCTTTAATAGTGCGTAGGTGAACATGCATGATGCAGATGCCTCAAGGTAGTTACGGTGTCCCTTCGCGCTCACAAATGAGTCATCATATTGCAGGAGCTGATACCATACCCCACTTTGTGAATCTTGCCAGCGACAGATACCCTCCACTACCTGTCCAAATATCTCAGCTATTGCAGCGTAATCCGGATGCTCGCGGGGCATAAAATCCAACACATCAACCAAGGCAGCTGCATACCATCCCATGCCACGCCCCCAGAACTCCTTGCTGCATCCTTTGAAAGGGCCATCGGCATTTGCCCAGAATGAATTGGTATCTGATGGTTTTGCACTCCATCCGTGATAGTTGAGGGATTTCTCTGCATCGTAGGTATGGGTATGTATGGTGGTGAACTGCAAGGCGATATCTGACCACGCATCGTAATCATCAGGAGCGAATGTGGCAAGATATTCAGCATAGAACGCAGCTCCCATATAGAGACCGTCGAGCCACATCTGGTCGGGATATGAATCCTTGTGAATGAAACCGTCTTTTCCCTCGTCGAGCTTTATGCGCTTGTATTCATAACGCAGATAGTTGTAAAGGTAATCGGCAGCCACGCGATAGCGATCAGCGACAGACGGGTCTACTGCTGACTCGCGGGCATATAGGTCGAAGAGCACCTTCCCGGAGGCTATATTGTCGAGGCTACCTTTCTTGAAGTTGTAGAAGTTTCCGTCAGAACCTATGGCATTGTCTGCATAGACCTTACACCATCCGTAGGCTTGAGACGAAAGTTCGTCGTCAGGATACTGGTTGCAATACATCAGTATGGTTTTGGCAACAAGGCCACTGACGTAATCCCAAGCCTTGTCGGCCGACCATTCCTTGCCATGGGATCTAACCATTGATGCGGAATATTTGGATGTTTGCGCTGTAACCGACATACAAATAAGAATTGACAGCACAAATACTATGAGATTTTTCATATATCTAACAGTAAAAATTTAAGTTTCACGATTGAAAGTTAAGTAAATAATAATTGCTGATTTACGACAATATAAAATCGTCAATAGCAGATCATACAAGCAAGTGCAAATTTAAGAATAATCTATGAATCTGGCAAAAGAATCGCCAAAAAGAATACAACTCATCTATATCAAAAAGTAAAAAAACGCCATACAAACTAATTATTATAGTCTGTATGGCTATGTATATATAGGGTGTGTAATTCTAAAGAACCAAAATCATGACGATATCATAAAGCGCCTCTCCGAGGCTACTGAGCTTTTGTCAAGGGTCCCCAGGCTAAAGCCTGGGGTTTTTACACAATAACAGCTCTCCGAGCTGAAAAGTTTGCTTCTTAAATAGGGACATAAAACCGAACACTCTATATTGAAGTTGTTTACTTCGATTTATTCTGCATAGAGGTTTTCCTCACGCTGAGGAATATATTCATCTACAAGTCTGCTGATTTTTTTCAAATCAGGTTTCTTGTTTACATAGTCAATCAATGTGCCGACCGGGTAAAGGTCAGGATCGGACGCTGATTGGAAATCGGCAGCGTCTTCGGAATAGTCGCCATCTTCAACGGCATCTTCTTCAATTGCGTAGTCGCTGAAGGCAATTGAGCGGTCTGCATCCTTATGCCTCTCGATGCCAACCAACAATGTAGTCGGGATTATGCTTATCTGAGGGTCTTCACCCCAGAATCCCGGGTTTTCAATAACTTCCGCCACTTTAGCGGCTATAATGTCAGTGAGTTCTTTTCTTTCCATAGTATTGAGTTTTTTGTTATTATAACGTATTTATCAATGAAAGGGTTCGAGTCATTATCTTCAAGCAGTTTTCTCCATCAAATTTTGCTCATTTACACTTATTTTTGTAACTTTGCCATGCAATCCAGATACCATCAACACCCAATACAGGAACATATATGGCCACAAAGACAAATAGAAAAAACGGACAGAAGAAATCATCTACCATCAATGCTACCCATCGCCCTGCGAATATGACTCTCGAGCAATGGCAAAAAGCCTTGCGACGGCAAGCAGCGGCCAAGGAACATTTTGGAATAAAGGAACCTTTCGGCGAGGATAGTCCGTTTGTAGTGTCAAGCGCAAAAAGCGGCAGGTCATACAGGGTGCATTATTTTGGTCAGGGTTCCTCATCCAACAGATGCGAATGCATGGACTTCAAGACCAGCCGTCTCGGAACTTGCAAACATATAGAGGCCATATCCCTTGCAAATGAAGGGATATACGCCAGAAAGGTGTATCTCCTTCCTTTCCATACATATGTATATGTAGACTATCCCGACGGAAGAAAGATCAAGATATGTCGGGGACAGGGTATATCACAAGAAATGAAGGACCATATACATACCCTTTTCGACGACAAGGGAGAGATTCGGAATATGCAATTTGACCCATCAGACTTCATAAGGAAGGCCAAACAGATAGACGAGACTTTTGAATGGGAACCGGACGCCCTAAACATCCTGATAGAAGAGCGCGACAAGATTCGCAGAAAGAAACTCATAGAAAAAAAATATTGCAACTCACTTTTTGACGGATTACTCAAGACATCACTTCATCCGTATCAGGCAGAAGGAGTCAGATTCGCCTTCGAAGGAGGACGCACCATCAATGCAGATGAGATGGGTCTCGGCAAGACGGTACAAGCTATCGCTACAGCAGAACTGCTGAAACGAGAAGGGCTTGTTGGTTCGGTAATCATTATATGCCCTACTTCACTAAAATACCAATGGCTGTCGGAGATCAGAAGATTTACGGATTCCTCTGCCATAGTGGTTGAAGGGAGCGTAATCAAACGAAGGGATCAGCTTAACGACTTCAACTATTTCTACAAGATATGCTCCTTCCACGCGATGAGCAACTCCATAAAAGCGGAGTTCATCCCACATACCGACATGATCATCTACGATGAACTGCAGCGCCTGAAAAACAAAGAGACACAGATGGGGAAACAGCTTCGCAAGCTTCAGTCGCAGTACGTAATGGCGCTATCCGGCACTCCACTTGAAAACAAGCTTGATGAACTATATTCTGTCACGCAACTGGTGGATCAATATGTATTAGGACCATACTATAAATTCAATGCCGAGACTACGCTTACAGACGAACTGGGAAAGATTGTGGGATACCGGAATCTTCATACAGTAGCCGAAAAGCTAAAAAACACTCTGATACGGCGTAAGAAATCTGATGTAAAACTGCAGATGCCGGCCCGAACTGACACCAACCTCTTTGTGCCAATGACCAAGGAGCAGAAGGCCATGCACGATGAATACCAGTATCAGGTTACTATTATCGTCGATAAATGGAGAAGGTTCAAATTCCTCAGTGAAGCAGACCGCAAGCGACTACTGTTGTTCCTTTCAATGATGAGGATGGTATGCGACAGCACATTTATTTTGGATCAGAAGAGCCGTTTCGATACGAAAATTGACGAGACTATGGCCATCATATCCAACCTGCTCGATAGCGAAGAAGGGAAAGTGGTAATTTTCAGCCAATGGGAGCGTATGTTGCGGATCCTTGCAGAAGAACTAAAGAATCAGGATATTGATTTCTGCTTCCTCCATGGTGGAGTGCCATCCGCGAAGCGCAAGAATCTGATCGACCGATTTCGTGACGATCCGGACTGCCGCATATTCCTTTCGACAGATGCAGGCGCAACCGGACTTAACCTTCAGACAGCATCGCTTCTGATCAATCTTGACCTTCCATGGAATCCGGCAGTGCTTGAGCAGCGTATCGCACGCATATATCGTCTCGGTCAGACGAACCCGGTCCAGATAATCAATATGGTAGCCCGGGGTACAATCGAAGAGCGTATGCTCACTACCCTCAGGTTTAAGTCAGACCTTGCTGCCGGCATTCTTGACGGGGGTGAGGATGCAGTGTTCTTCGACAATAATAAATTTGCCAAGATAGTAGAAGTGGTGGACGGAGTCATCAACGAGCCGGAAACGACTGCACCGGAGCCGGACTCATCTGACTCAAATCCGGAAAAATCCAATCAAGAGGATATCAGTTCTATCCCAATTGAGAAGGCTGATGATCCCAGCAATAGTAAAGATTCTTCTTATCCGAAAGCTGAATCCACGCATAAGTCAGAGGCAGGGAATATTCACAATAAACCTGACTCCATATCTTCAAATGATGACCACTCAGATTCTGATATAATATCAACAGGAAGCTTAAACGCTCCAAGTGGAATTGATTTCGGACATAAGGCAGGAGGAAATGCATCACATCAGACTCCTGAAGGAATAAGGAAGACTGTAGCCGGAGGATTGGAGGCATTGGGCAAGATCGCCGACATGCTCCGATCACCGGAGTCTACCGCTGCACTGGTAGATGCAATCGTAAAGGAAGATCCGGAGACAGGTCAGGCTTCACTCAACATACCTGTGCCTGACAAATCTACCGTCGTGAATATCCTATCAGCCTTCTCCGCTTTTCTCAACCGATAGGTTGTACGGAAATGGTAATCTATTTATCACAAAAAACTAAAACAAAATACAGCAAAAAACTAAACAATAGAAACTATTTGTAAGCATACGGTATACTTCTATATTTACTCTTTTTTGAGTGTTAGATCAACGAGCAATACTGCGTGTTCTTTTTCTTGTTGCATTGCATCTTTCGGACGCCATGCCACTATAAACCTTATGGATGCTGAAACTACCTTATAATTCTTTTCTGTCCATAACTGCAATTCGTCGCGCATCTTTTGTGACAATTGGGCGAGAGCATTATTACTGCCCCATTCATAAAGATAGTTATTTTCAAAACGTAGTCTCTGACCTGCCCTGAGAGCAAGTATCTCATTTTTCCTTGTTTTGAAAAAGCCAAGGTTTACATCTCTGTGGGATAACTGAAGAATAATCTCGTCAGGCATACCATACTGCTCTTGAGATACAAAATGCTCATCGGCAGGCATTCGGTTGAAAAGAGAGGTGTCGGTATGTATGAACAATCGTTGCTTTGCGCGAGTCGCACCAACATAATATCGGCGCAGTTCTTCGTTTCGGATGATCTTAGGCTGGGATATGAGTATGAAAACATCGTCAAACTCCCGTCCTTTGGCCTTGTGGATAGTAGACACCACTACATCAGCTCCAGAAAGATCACAAAAATCTTCTATAGACGATTCAAAGATAAATTCCTTAAAATCTGTATGATATTTTGTTTTGTTGGTCTGCTCAAATAGGGATAGACAACGTTGCAGATAATCAAGACTTGACGAATTGGCATACATAGCGAATGTCTTTTGTTTCGCTTTTTCCCAAACCTCGTCAGCAATAATAGGCGTATGGCCGGCTTGGTCTATTTGTTTTAGAAACATACGGACTTCAGCCATATTATAGAAACGGAATCCATCCATATTCTGCACTAATCGGCTATTTAATCCATACTTGCGTAATAAAGCTACTAAAATTACAGCCTCTTCATTTGTCTGAGTCAATATGCATGTGGAACCGTTGCGACGATGTCTCAACAAATCATCGACAAGAGGCCTATACATCATATTGGATACGTGATGGCGTATGAAGACTGCCCCTTCCTTATGATTCATTGATACAATAGGATTAGTCTTCATTCTTCCTGCAATTCCATTTGCAAGCACATTGGCAAAATCAACCACATGGCGTGAACTCCGGTAGTTTTCAGTCATTTCAATAAATCGTGCATTGTATTCTTTTAGCAGCTGGGTCATATAGCGCGAGTCTGAACCACGGAACTCAAAAATATTTTGATCATCATCCCCTACGGCAATCACGCGCATCTCCTCATTGAATGACATAAGAGCATGTAGCAAAGCATACTCTTCAGCACTCATATCCTGTGCTTCGTCAATGACTAAAACAGTTTTTGCTATGCGATTTGGCTCCACTTCCCCATTTATAATCATCCGGGCTGCCCTTGAGATAACACCCTTAGCGTCGTCAAGACTACCAATTCTACCCAACAGGTCGAAACAATATGAGTGGAACGTCTTTATTTCAACAAAGTGGGCAGCATTGCCGATGAGATCCAACAATCGCTGTTTGAATTCAGTTGCGGCGGCTCGCGAAAAAGTAAGCATCAATAGCTGTTCATGCTTGACATCTTCAAGCAAGAGCAACGAAGCGAGTTTATGCACTAATACACGTGTTTTTCCACTGCCAGGTCCAGCTGCAACCACTATGCAACGAGACTCTTTGTCGGATATAATTTCCATCTGCTTTTCAGACAGGGCTCCGAAAATATTCTTGTACTTCTCTGGAGTGACGTTGCGCTCTATCTCTCGCATGCGCTCGCCTTTGAAATATTTTGAGACAAAACGCTTGTAATCCATCTGAAAGTAATCAGCGACATACTGCAAGGCAGCATTATAGTCGCGCACCATCAAATTGGCATATTCGCCTACAATATGAATCTGCTGAATCTTTTGCTTGTAAAACTCGCTGAGCATGCGATAGTCTTCTTGCTTATAGCGCGATCTGTTGTCTTTGATACGACGGATATCCATAGCATTATAGAGCACAAGAAATCCACCCTCAAGTTTCAATGCTCCAATCTTTGACAGATAGAGCAGTGCTTCCTCGACATCTCCCAATTGCACATCGCTCATGGAAGCGAGAAGGGTATTTCCAGACTTTTTCAGATCATTCAGCAACTCCACCACTGAGAAGCGCACATCATTATTTTCCTTGCTGCCCTCTGAATTGTGCGAGGTGAGCCTATACAACCATCCGATCGTAAATTGACATATTTCCATCCGTCTCTCAAATCGCCGCATGATAGCTTCCATATCAGTCTGCGCCATTAACTCAATATTATGTGCGCCATCCTCTTTCTTACGAGTATAGCCCTTGACGGTCAGAAAAAATAATAATGTACGGATATCTTTTTCTGTTGCAGTGTCGACGCCTTCTTTTTGAGCATTGTCATTGAGTTGCTTATATGATATACGACATACTTCAGAAGAGACATGTCCGAGTATGTATCGTTCGAGTTTAGAAAAACGTTCCAACAGACGTTTCGATTTGTTTTCAGATTCCCCCGTATCATGCAGATAGGCAGAAATGTCTTTTGAATCGGCAAGAATTCCTTCTTGGCGCATCCTCTCCACGCTGGAGACAACCTCATTCTTGCTGAGTCCAAGAATATCCGCAAGATAATCTATGCGCGATTCCGCTTCTGCATCGCGACATTTGGAGGTATACTTCTGCGATATTAGCGACTTTATGATACGCACTGCCTTCTCTATTTCCTCGTTTTCAAAAAGCACGGATTCCGTAATGCGTCTTCGGGCTTCTTCCATGTCTTTTACCGTTATACCTGTGGCATATACATGAGGGACATTGTTTCCACGCTCCAGATAGCCCGCTTGCTCAAGCGCAGCCAAAGCAGTACGCACACGCGTCTCGATATCAGATACAGAGTCATCCCAACCGGCTTGTCGGGCAATCTCTAAGGCAGAGCAGCACACACGCATACGTTGCTTGGTCAAATCTTTCACAGCTTTCCACACTTGTTGGATTTCACTAATACTCAGTTTAGTCTGATTTAGAAGGATAAAATGCTTATCGAGGTCGGCATCACTATATAATACGAAACAGCGGGCTTCCAAATGAGGGTCGCGACCGGCACGGCCTGCTTCCTGGACGTAATTCTCTAACGAATCAGAGATATCATAATGAATGACCAGTCCCACATCTTTTTTGTCAACACCCATTCCAAATGCTGAGGTTGCCACAATTATACGTACTTGGTCGTTCATGAATGCATCCTGATTAGCAATCTTGTCTTCTACATGCATCTTGCCATCAAATGGGAGTGCCTTGAACCCATCTCGTGTGAGTTTCTCTGCCAATTGCCTTGTGCGTTTGGTTCGAGACACATACACAATGGCAGGGCAAGATGATTCTGCAATCAATGAACGCAATTTCGTATATTTGTCATCATCAGTATCTACATGGATAACAGAATAACGAAGATTCTTACGAGCAGAAGATGATGCAAAAATTTGAAGATCAATATTGAGCGTCTTCTTGAAGTAGTCGCAGATATCTTGTATCACTTTTTGCTTCGCAGTTGCTGTGAAACAAGAAATCGGTATTGCCTGACAATTCTTCTTTTTCTTCCGGTATTCATTGATGAATTTGCCGATATACAGATAGTCTACCCTGAAATCCTGTCCCCATGAGGAGAAGCAATGCGCTTCATCTATTACAATTCGGACTAAATGGCGAGCCAGCAATATTTTCTCAATCGTCTTCGACCTAAGCATCTCCGGAGAAATGTAAAGCAGGGAAGCATCTCCGTCCATCACTCTCTGAATAGCCTCTGAGCGGCTGATAGGATCCAGCAATCCATTGATAGTGACTGCATCCGTAATTCCTCTTTCAGCCAGATTATCCACCTGATCTTTCATCAAAGACTGTAACGGAGAGATAACAACTGTAAGACCATGTACCGAACGCCCTTCCATTAAGGCTGGTAACTGGAATGTCAACGATTTGCCTCCTCCTGTAGGAAAAATAGCCAACAATGATTTATGCTCTACAGCCGCTCTTACAGCATTCTCTTGGAGCGGTTCTCCATCATATGTGCGAAACTTATCAAATCCGAAAAATCGATTGAGATTAACATGTACATCAAGTTCTTTATTGCAATATACGCAGCCTTTACTGCATTTTGTATCACGGAGAATACGCACAATATTCTCAACATTTGGGAAATTATGAAGCACCCATGCCGGGGTGAGGGACCGATGGTCTGTAGTGTCTATCAACGCAAGTGCATAGGCCAGTTCACTCGGGTATTTCTGTATTGCATTTTCTATATTGGCATGTTGACAAATCTTATCTTTATATTCTGCACAGATCTGTTCTGCCAAAGATTCCTTGGTGATGCATTTAGCATTCACAAAAGCTAAGAATCCCTTAAACTCATCTATTCCTTGGAGAAGAGTTGCATATATTCTCTTTTTAGAAGCTGAAAGTTCTTCCCAACGAGCCACTTCATCCATCAGTAGGTCACGAGCTTTCTCGCAATCATTTACAGGATTATTAAGTTGGTCGATTACAAGTTTATCGTCTTTCACTAACCGATGGTAAGGTCGTTCAGGAAAAAGCAGCGGTGACAAATACAAGGTATCAACCAATATGTAGGATGGGAAGTCTTCTCCAAACAAATATTTAGCATCATGATGGATTATATTATGCCCGCAAATAAAATCCACATCTTTTAGAAAAGACGTCAAATCCTGCTTATTAGCAGAATGAAAAACCGCACCATCCCATCTGACGGCTCCTATATCATGAATCTTTTTATCACGCAATCCAACCTCAACATCCACAAAACAATAGCGGGAAACATCGCGTGACATTTCCCTTGAGCGATCCGGTCTTTTTTCCGTTTCTTTGACCGCATGGATTATTCTATCCCAGAATGCCATTTGAATGGATTAAATTTTGTAAAGTCAGGGATTTCCTAAATCAATACATTTTTACCATACATTTAGAAACGACGCTTTCCAAGCAGGAGTTCAAGAGCCTTCATTCCGCTACGCAACATACCTTGGAGATTCTCGCATTTTTCCCTTATAGATGCAAAAGAAATAAGGCTATAGCTGCCACTTGCCTCTAATATATCCATCCAATAAAGTGATAGATGCGAGTATTTCATAGCATCCTTGTAGGAAGTCTCCATATTTGACTGAAACGTTTGACTGGGCACCATCTCCTTAGATACCTCAGCCGCCAATAATTTCTCACCGATACGAGCAGATTCAGATATCAGCTGTTCCAATGGATAATCCATCCCGTATCCACTTGCCTTGACAGCCTGTACTACAGCGGCAGCAAACTCCATCGCCTGATTATAAGCGGGGCTAAACATAGATATATAGTTTTAAGGTTTACATTATTCGGGTTACTAATGCAAAGTTAATATTTTTTTCTTGATTCGGCAATGAATTAGGGCTAACTTCTTTCACAGAAAATGGGAAAATAATCTGAATACTCACAAATGTCTGAAAAGGCAAGTATTTTGGCCAAACAAACTCCGAATTTTGGGATAAGTCAGGGAAATCCATATTCACTACCAACAATTTGAGAAATTGGATTTGTTTGTATTTGTTTGGCCAAAATACAAACAAATCAATCGGACAAACAAATTATTGTTGTTTATCCGATTGAGTATCCTTTTTGACCATCTGAGGCCGCCTGAGGCGATTGGTCAAAAAAATCGATATTTTACTGGCCAAACATTGGCCAAACAAATTTCATTACTTCCAATATAATTTTCTTGGGGCAGTACAAACCTACTTTCCCATTATCACAAAAAACCAAAACCAAACACCGCAAAAAACTAAAATAAAACACCGCAAAAAACTAAAATAAACTTTGATAATAGATTTTTTCACTACCTTTTTGAGTTTGATACTTTTAGCAGTTTATATGCAGTCACACAATATCTTAGATGCTGTAAAAATGTAGTAATTAAAATCCGCAGGTATAGATTTAACTTTTCTTAACCTTGCGTTACATGGCCAGTAACTACTCACCTATGGCAACGGCACACTAATTTGGTCGGTCTGTCAGACCAACGCAAAAACGGCCTCCCAGCGGGAGAAATTGTTTTTCTTGGCGGTGTCGGCAACCGAGTGGATTGCCATTAAGTCTTCGGCTCCGGTCTGACTTCGGAAGCCGCCGCTAAGTTTCTGTTTCACTTTCAGGATTCTTATTCCTGCTTCCGATGCATTGTTGTGCGACGGCACCCGCGAATCTTTCAGAAAGTGGAACACATGGTCTTTGAGTTTTCGCAGACTGTTGCGGATTTGTCGGAACGGCTTCTTGAACTTGTCGAGATTCACATTGAGGAGTTTGTCGAGGCTTTCTGTCCACGTCGATGTGTCGGCTATTGCATCGGGATTTGAGTTTCGCTAATGCACGGCTTTTCTCAGTAACTCCTGTAACAGCGATGACCAGTTCTGATTTTTGTCAAGGTCGTTGAGATAGTTCAGATTTCTCAACAGATGGGCGATGCAGATCTGGTGTCCCTTGACATTCATCGTGAAGTATGCGCTGTGGCGATCGGTGGTCAGAACGGTGTTTTCCAATGCGTCCGGACCAAAA
>CAMWLX010000051.1 GCA_947175225.1 uncultured Porphyromonadaceae bacterium | reverse complement strand
GCCATATGCGGAAGAAGCCAAGGATATGGTCGATACGGTAAGCATCGAAATATTCAGCCATTTTTTGGAAACGGCGTTTCCACCAAAGGAAACCATCTTTTGCCATTTCGTCCCAATTGTATGTTGGGAATCCCCAGTTCTGACCGAGAATTGAGAAGTCATCTGGCGGAGCACCGGCCTGGCAATCCATATTGAACAAGCGAGGATCCTTCCAAGCGTCTACGCTTTCGCGGCCAATTCCGATTGGAATGTCTCCCTTCAAGACGATACCATGTTGATGTGCATAGTCACGGACCTCTTTCAATTGGCGGTCAAGGTGATACTGTACGTAGTAGTAGTATAAAATCTCGTCCTTATGGTCTTCGATAAACTTTTCTACCTTTTGCTGATCATAAACTGCATATTCACCCCATTTGGAATTATCTGCGGTGTGGAAAAGATCGCGAAGGACTGACCAAGCTGCATATGAGCGTAGCCAATATTCATTTTTGTTTACAAATGCCTTATATTCAGCAGTTTCACGAGTAGCTTTACCTTGCTCTGCATAAATCTCGTGCATATAAGCATTCTTGAGATTATTAACTGCCTCATAATCAATTTGTGGCAGCGCATTGAGCTTTTCTATCTCAGCAGAATAATAGTCGCGACGTTCCTTGTCCTTGATTGCTCCGACAGATTTCAAGCGGAGATACATAGGATGGAGTGCGAATGTAGAATTTGCACTGTATGGATAGGAATCTGTCCACGTGCAAGTTTTGGTGGTATCGTTGATAGGAAGCACCTGAATGATCTTCTGTCCCGTCTTTATACACCAATCTACCATCTTCTTAAGATCATAGAAATCGCCTACGCCGGCGTCGTCATTTGAACGGAGAGAAAAAACCGGAATCGCAGTTCCTGCACCCTTCCAAGATTTTCTTGGATTGACAAAGCGCATTCCGTCGAAAATAAGCGCGGTTCCCTTTGCTTTGGGGAAGAAGTCAAGACGGCGGTTGTCGCGTCTTTCCCATTCTACTACCTTACGGGTTTTCTTATCGAGAATGACGAATTTATATTCGAATGGGAGTTTCACATCCTTCATGTCGATCGCCACTTCCCAGATAGGGTAATGTGCGTCGTTGAATTTGATGGCTTTCTCGGGGTTCCAACCGCCAAGAGCACGAGGTTCGCCACAAATGGCGAGCACTTCGTCCGGTTTCACCATAGGGGCTGTCACCTTGAAGAGAACGGCATCTCCTTTGGAAGTAATGGGCTGATCGCGTAGGGTACGGCTCAGCATGCCGTCGACGAATGCAGATGAATAATAAGGCTTATCGTCTGGCACATCTTGCCAGAAAGCGTGAATATCATATGCAGCAACGTCTTTTCCGGCATCGAAGCGGTGAGGAGCGCCCCATTCTTCACGCCATTGTTTTCCTTCAGCTTTTACGATGAAGCGATAAGTGAAACTTTTTACGGAAGCAGGCAGGTCGAAAGAAGCAGTCCAGATATCCGGGGCTGTCATCTCGAGCAAAGGTGCCTTCAACGGGTCGTCGCCACCAAGTTGTGGGATAGATCCGCAGATGTAGACGGCTTCACCCCATTGGGTATGATAGTCGATATGGATCTTAATTCTCATGGCTTTTTGGGTTTTCAGGTTTTCAGATTTCAATTAACTTAACCGCAGCGAGAGTTACCGCAGTTGGTGCACATAAGGCATCCTTCTTGATAAACAAGTGACTCGGCTCCACAGTTCGGACATTTTCCACTTCCTATAGTGCCATTTGGAATATATTTTTTCAAAGCACGCTCGACTCCGTTTTTCCAAGTGTTGATACTGTTGGAGTCAAGTTCCAGACCCTGAACGAGTTTGATCACCTGATCGATAGGCATTCCATAGCGAAGGACGCCTGAAATAAGCTTGGCGTAGTTCCAGAATTCAGGCTTAAATTTTTCGCTGAGTCCTTCAATAGTGGTCTTGTAGCCGCGTTTGTTGATAAATTGGAAGTCGTAGCGTTTCCGGCCGTCAGGAAGCGGCTGCTTGATGATCTTGCCATGATTTATGCTTTTTGGGCAGAAGATGCCATCTTCATCATCTGCAAGACCGGTAAAGATTTCGTAGGGCTTTCCATCAACGAGACCAACAAAAGCAATCCATTTTTCCTTATTGTTCTGGAAGCGCACTACGTCTGCTTCAAGTTCAGTCGGACGCTTTGCTATATGGTCGGGAGTATGAATCAGGGCAGGTTTGCTATCATTCTTTTTCTTGACCGATTCCAGCACATTGTTGCGAGAACCGTCACGATATACAGTGCATCCCTTGCAACCACTCTTCCATGCCTGCATGTAGAGTTCTCCGACAAGTTCTTCCGACACATCAGCCGGAAGATTGATAGTGACAGATATTGAATGGTCTACCCATTTCTGCACTGAACCTTGCATGCGTACTTTCTCCATCCAGTCGATATCGTTGGATGTAGCCTTATAATAGGGTGACTTTTTGACAAGTTCATCCACTTCCTCTTGGGTCATATTCTTTTTAGGCTCAATTCCGTGGATGCGCATCCATTCGATAAATTTTGGATGATATACGAGAAATTCTTCGTAAGCTTCTCCCACTTCATCTACGAAATCGACATTCACATTCATATCTCCAGGCACGATCTTACGCCTCCTCTTGTAGACCGGGAGGAAGACAGGTTCCAATCCGGAAGTGGTCTGAGTCATAAGAGAAGTAGTGCCGGTGGGTGCGATCGTAAGGCAAGCGATATTGCGGCGACCGTATTTCACCATACGTTCGTAAAGCTCCGGATCTGCCTCATTGATACGTCGGATGAAAGGATTGTTCTTTTCACGCTCAGCATCGTAGATTGCGAACGCTCCACGTTCTTTTGCAGACTCAACGGAAGCAGAATAATAGGCGAGAGCAAGTTGCTTGTGCACTTCGGTAGAGAAAGCGGTTGCTTCGGGAGTTCCATAGCGAAGATTGAGGGCAGCCAGCATGTCTCCTTCTCCTGTAGTGCCACATCCGGTACGTCGCCCGAGAAGGGTTTTATCTCGGATTTTTTCCCAAAGGTGTAGCTCTGTGTATTTGACTTCTTCAGTCTCCGGATCCTGCTTGATTTTTGCTATGATTTGCTCAATTTTCTCCATTTCAAGGTCGATGATATCGTCCATTATCTTTTGAGCTTTCCCCACATGAGTCTTGAAAAGCTCAAAATCGAAAGAGGCATTTGGAGTGAAAGGATTTCTGACGTAGCTATAAAGGTTGATGGCAGTAAGGCGGCAGCTATCATAAGGACATAGTGGTATTTCCCCACAAGGATTTGTTGATATAGTCTCAAAGCCAAGGTCATCATAGCAATCAGGCACACTTTCCTTAATGATAGTATCCCAAAACAGGACACCCGGTTCGGCGCTCTTCCAAGCATTGTGTACAATCTTTTTCCAAAGAGCTTCCGCATCTATTTCTTGCGTAAAGGATGGATCGTCAGATTTGACCGGGAATTTTTGTACATAAGGGGTGCCGCTTTCTGCGCAAAGCATGAAAGTGTCGTCTATTCTGACAGAGACGTTGGCCCCTGTCACTTTCCCTTGCTCCATCTTAGCATCGATAAAAGCTTCGGCATCCGGATGCTTGATGCTGACAGTGAGCATCAGCGCACCACGCCTGCCATCCTGAGCCACTTCTCTTGTGGAATTGCTATAGCGTTCCATGAAAGGGACAAGACCGGTTGAGGTAATAGCGGAGTTCTTTACAGGAGAACCCTTCGGACGAAGGTGGCTAAGATCATGACCAACGCCTCCTCTGCGCTTCATGAGCTGAACTTGCTCCTCATCTTCGCGAATAATCCCTCCATATGAATCGGGATGACCATCGAGACCTATGACAAAGCAATTGGAGAGAGACCCAACCTGGAAATTATTTCCGATTCCAGCCATTGGACTTCCTTGAGGCACAATGTAGCGGAAATTTTTGATGAGTTCGTATACTTCATCCTCGCTCATAGGATTAGGATATTTGTTTTCGATACGCGCGATTTCCGACGCTATACGATGGTGCATATCGTCAGGAGTACGTTCGTATAAGTGTCCATATGAGTCTTTGAGGGCATACTTACTTGCCCATACACGCGCAGCAAGCTCATCACCTTTGAAGTATTCAAGGGCTCCTTGATAAGCCTCGTCGCTTGTATATCGGTTAGCGTAGTCAGACATTGGTAAAAGTTGTATTGTGGATTGAAATTTGATGCAAAGTTCGTAAAAATTTTCCAAAAAACATACTCTTTTCACTATGAATTTTTAGGAAAAAGATGCTCAAGATAACATAAACAATTAAGATATACGTGGATATTAAATTTGTTTACATATACATATCTACCCAAGGAAGGATTTTAGCCGGTTTTCGTCGAGGATGGTGAAGATGAGTTTGCCGGAGGGAGTCAGTGATGGATCTGGAAGTGACATCAGTTGGCCCACTAAATTTTCCATTTCAACAGAATTTAGTTTTTGTCCACGGGTGATGGCAGCGCTCCTTGCCATCACGAGAGCAATGCGCTCCATAATGTCTTCAACAGGATTGGAAGATGTGCCGTAGCTATCTGATTCCTCACGTACTGATTCAAGAATCCTCAGCACAGTCTCTTTGGCATCGCTTTGGCTGATCATTGAGGGGACAGCAGCTATTTGCCATTTGTTGTCTTCCTCATATTCAAGAGAGAAGCCAATCGCTGTAAGTTCTTGGCTTATGCGTGCGAGGGCATCTTGCTGATCGAAATCAAGGACGACGATTTCCGGGAAGAGTACTCGTTGGCTTGTCACCTCCATTCGGCGGACGTTTCGGAGACATTCCTCAAAGAGGATTTTTAAGTGAGCACGATGTTGGTCGATCACCATGACTCCGCTGCGGGAGGTCGTGATTATATATTTATCAGCATACTGAAAACATTCTTTTCCCGGAAGCTTGACATTGTCTTCAATTGTAGGCAGAACCCCTTCGACATGTGCGTTTTCGCGTGCTGATTCCTCTTGCCGATTCATGAATCTGGTGTATAGAGTGTCCCAATTCCGAACGTTGCTTTGTCTTTCCTGCTTACTGTAGGAGCTTGTTCCGAAATTAGTGCCTAAAGGTTGATAATCTTCCACCTTAGGCATGAAGTCATTTTCAGATGTGAATTCAAACGGATTATAGTCAGACGGAACGGATATCACCGGGTTTTCAGGTCCCTCTTTGCTTGGAGCTTGCACGGGGACAAGGTCTGTGTCAAAGTCAATCTGAGGAGTAGCAGCGAATTTTCCGAGAGCAGCCTTTATGCTTGCACCCAAGATGCTCAAGATTTCCTTCTCTCTCTCGAATTTCACTTCATTCTTGCTGGGATGGATATTGATATCGATTTCAGAAGGATCGACTTGAATCTTCACGAAGTAGCATGGCTGGGTATCAGTTGCTATGAGATTTTCAAAACAACCGGTGATCACCTTATGCATCTTAAGATGGTTGATATGGCGTCCGTTGGCAATGAGATGCCATAGGGCATTTCTGCGGCGAGCGTATTCCGGCCGGGAAACGTAGCCTTGAATCTTCACAAGGTCGGTATCTACATCGATCGGAATCAACTGCATATTCAGGTTGTTTTTCCAAAGATCGTTGATGCGTTGCAGCATTGTCCCCGGGCGAAGATCCATCACGCGGCTGCCGGTATCGATACTAATGCGCAGATTATTGTTGACAAGAGCCATACGTTCAAATTCACGCATTATGTGTCCCAATTCTCCGGAATCGGACTTTAAGAACTTACGGCGAGCAGGCAGATTGAAAAATAAGTTGCGTATGCTTATGGAGGTGCCTTTTTCGCACAAGCAAGGCTCTTGGGATTCCACATTGGAACCATTGATGACAATTCGGGTTCCCATTTGCGAATCTTCGGTGCGAGTGCGCAGCTCAACTTGCGAGATAGCGCAAATTGAAGGGAGTGCCTCGCCACGGAAGCCCATAGTGTGAAGAGAGAATAAATCTTCAGCACTTTTTATCTTGGATGTAGCGTGACGTTCAAAGGCCATGCGGGCATCTGTTTCAGACATGCCTTTGCCGTTGTCGACCACTTGTATCAGAGTCTTTCCGGCATCCTTGATATATATTTTGATATCGGTAGCACCGGCATCAGCTGCATTCTCCACAAGCTCCTTGATCACAGATGACGGACGCTGAATCACTTCTCCAGCTGCAATCTGATTGGCTACCGAGTCTGGCAAGAGTCTGATGACATCCATGAGTGGGGGTAATCGTTTAAAAGTTTAATCGTTTATTTTGTCAGAGTTGAAAAGATGATTTATATAGATTATTCGGCGAAATATTGTTCGAGGGCTTCGGGGATTTCACCGAGTTCGTCGTCCCATCTAATCACACCGTCGATTTCAGTGCGTTTTGGCCGGATAGCGTCGAGCCAGCGGAAATTGGGGAGGTATTTTTGAGCTTTCTTCACGAGGAAAAGTGGCGTGGTATTGCCGGTCACTTCCGGCCACATTTTGATTTTCTCAACCTTGCGGTCGGTCAAGTCGACGGTCATGTAACTGCTCTCAGCATCCACGAGTTTATTGAAGGATGAGTCATTTTCCATAGGAAGCATAATGACCTGTACGTTTCCATCGACATATAGGCGCTTCAAATAGTCATCTTCAAACCATGCCTCCATTTTTTTCCCGGAAAGCTGATTGTAGAAATCTTCATCGACATACTCAGCCATAAATCCTTATTTAGGGAGAATAGCATGGTCAATGGTAGAATCATTGAAGTGGAGAATGATCACTTCTCCATTCACTTGTCGCTCACCACTCCAAGCCACAGGTTTTCTCTTCATATACATTAAGGAGTCGTTTTCATAGATCTCCAGAGTGTCGGCAACTCCTTGCAGATCCTGATTGAAGAATCTTGCTCTTGGATATGCCTTAGCTACGTGATAGTCGCGTATTTCCTGGATAATCATCTCGATCTCATCTTCTTTTTCTTCCGGCGGGGTAGAGGAGGGAAGGGATTTAGGAATATCAGTGAGGCTTATGCTGTCAGAAATCTCAATGCTATCTGAGATTTCCGTGCCATCAGGAATCTTCGGGTCATCTAATTCTTCTGGAATTATGGGAGTGTGCTCCTCTTTGATTATTTCGAGCATAGAGGTGAGAAGTCCCTTCATCTCATCTTTTGAGATAGGGGTGAGCCATTCATCCTCATCGTCGAAAGTCCATTCAAGATATTCGAAATTAGAAGCATTGAAAGGTTCTCTGACGAATTTTTCGGGATAGAACTTAGGAACTCTGATGGTATCTTGCCTGATAAAAGTGAATATAGAGTCAGCTCTTAAAAAGAGAGTGTCCGGACGTGAATATTCCTTTAATAAGGGATAGTCGGTAGCGAAAGCCTCTTTTGTAGAGTCATTATACATACCGAAGCCACTAATCAAGATGATTTTGTTGGCCGTGTCAGTAATAATGGTTGGTTGCCCTAACTTTGTAATGTCGCGATATTGATACGCGCGGCTGATCCTTGTCGCATTGTCGTAGACGATAGAGTCTCCTGTGAGTGTTGTGGCGCGTCCGAGAGAATCCTTGTGAATTATTGTGGAGCGATGGATCATATCAAGGTTTCCGGTCTGGGTGTTATACCACCCTTTGCTTGTATAGATAGTGTCGTTTGGTCCGTAGATGTCGGTAGGGCTGTCTATACGAGCCAAATGCGTACCTGTATTGTAGTAGAGAGTGTCGGTGTAAAGATAAAAATTGTCTTTGTGGTTGATGAGCTCCACATCATAAAAGAACTCTGCATCTTTCGTACGGCTATTGTACTGGCCAAAAACTGAAGAAAGGGTGTTGACATCATCCTTAAGCAAACCGCCGCAACCATAGTAACCTATCTCAAGGTCAACATCATAATCGAGTGTATCCGTAAGAAGTTCGCCACTGGGGTCTTTTAGGCGCACCTTAGACTCAGAAGGGCCGTTGGTAAGTTTTGCAAGCCGGGCATCGCCATTGTAATAGAGCTGGTCAGCCCATACGAATAGGGTATCTCCTTGCTCCATTCGGATATGTCCGAAAGCATCCATAGAATTGATTTCCGGATAGTAATATGCTGAGTCGCAAAACATCCAGAGTGATCCTTGACGGAATTTGACGTTGCCGGTGACTATTTGTTTTTCGGTAGTGTCATTCCACGCAGGTTGCAACTTGTAGAGACTGTCGGCGTATTCGAGGAATACTTTGTCGCTTTGATACCTGTTTAGCGACGGAATTTCCGGCTTAATTGGACGAGTGGGAGTAGGACGGGTATAAGATTCCTCTTTTTTCTGGTTTTCTTTCTTTTTGACCTGCTGAGCATATGCACAGAAAGCGATGTTGCCGAAAAAAATCAGCGACATCACTCCAATAATCCACAGAAGTCCTTTTTGATACCGAGTCATTTATTTCTCTGCTTTCTCTTTCTCCCATCCTTCATAGCGGAACTCACAATTGTTCCATCCATCGGATATATGCACATAAGTGTCCTTGATTTTTTTCTCCACCCAGTCTTTGATGATCTGCTCCTTGGTGTAGTTTTCATACATACGCTTTAGCATGTTGTAGTCTTCAGCAAGATTGGCAGAATGTCCCGGGATCCTTGTCTGGAGCCTTACCATGACAGCCACTTCCTGATTTTTCTTGGGGTCAGTCATGATGAAAGGTTGGCTGATTTCGCCAGGCTGCATGTTTTCGATTCTTTGGGCGATTTCAGGTGGAAGGTCTTGCATCTCAAATCGAGTGGTACCGAAACGTTCACTCTGCTGATTGGAGTTTAACATAAGCCCCTTATTGTTTCGGGAGTCCTTATCCTGGCTGATATATTTCACACTCTCGTCAAAAGTGTAGCGGCCGGCAGCTATTTCCTTCCTGACAGAGTCAAGGCGCATAGTGGCATCCCGAAGGTCTTTTTCATTTACCTTGGGACGGAGCAGAATATGACGCACGTTCACTTCATCCCCTTTTCGGTCGATAAACTGGATTATGTGGAAGCCAAATTCAGTCTCAACGATACGGCTTACTTTCTTAGGGTCGTTGAGATTAAAAGCCACATTTGAGAACTCAGGCACATATGTAGCGCGAGTAGCATATCCAAGTTCGCCACCTTTGGGAGCACTTGCCGGATCTTCACTGTAGAAAATGGCGAGAGTGGAGAATTCAGACTCGCCCTTGTTGATACGATCAGTGAAATCGCGCAGACGTGCCTTCACGTCTTCAATCTCTTGTTTGGGGATGATGGGATTGAGCTGCATAAGTTGCACCTCAACCTGCATCGGCACGTATGGAATGCTGTCGGCAGGAAGTTTAGCGAAGTATTTTTTTACATCGTTGGGAGTAGCTTTGACATTTTTCGTAAGATTGTCTTGCACGGTCTCCTTGATATAGTTGGCTCTCATCTTTTCCATGGCCTCATCGCGTATTGAATTCCATGGCTTGCGGAAGTATTCTTCCACTTTCTCACGGCTTCCAAGCCCCTTTACGAAATAGTTGAGTTGCATTTCAACTCTTGGGGAGAGGCTGCTGATAGGGGGTTCGATAGTGTCGAGCTTGCCTTGATGCAGGTAAAGCTTTTCCACAGCGAGTTGCTCCGGAATCACACAGTAAGGATCGCCGCCCGGGCTCATGCCCATGCTTCGCATCTGCGCATATTCATCTTCTATTTCCGACTTGTAGATAGCATTGTCGCCGACAATCCAAGCTACTTCGTCGATAACGTTCTTTTTGGGGCCGGAATTGGAATCGGCAAAAGCTACGAAACCAATCGGGAGTGCTGCCATTGCCGTCAGGCCTATTGTCATTAATGTCTTTTTCATTTGCTCTTTATGATGTATGTGCCTTCTTTCAAAATATTTTTTTCAATCGCTGTCGCACGCAGAGCCTTGATAAGCCCCGACTCATAGTCAGCGAGATGGAGAGCCTTCATTCTGTCTTCAATGATAGGAGCGGCGTAATCTTCAGGCATTATGGTGCCGCTCTTCCTAAAATCGGTCAGATGAAGGATATAGACCGTGCCGTTGAGATCCGTTTCAAAATCGACATTATTTTCCACAAACTTGTCGCCATCGCCGAGTTTGTGGGGAATCTCGCCGGCAATCACGTCAAAGTCGACCCACTGGTCGGCGAAATATCGGAAAGCAGTAGCCTCGCGTCGCCCGGTGTTTTCTAACGCATCGTATGAATCCGCATCAGCATTCTTCATCCATTGGCGAATGTCTTCAATGTGTTTCGACGAAGAGGGAAGTCTGATATAGAGACCTTTCACTATTGGGCGTTCGAGACGAAGCTCGCCAGCATGCTGCTTATAGTAAGTCCTCACTCTATTCATATCGACTGGCTGCACGCCGTTGCGGCGCATCTTCCTGCGATATGAATCAGCTATCAGACTTCTTTTGTAGTCAGCCGTCAGCGAGTTGATGCGGTCCATATCGTCGATCTGGCTGGCAGCGAGGTCTTCTATAAGAAAGCTGTCTATCCATTCGTTTGCAATCTTCTTGATGAGAGCTGCGCTGTCGGCAGAAGAAATGCCTGAAGGGAGTTGCCTGACAATGTCAGACAACAGAAGCACCGAATCGCGGTATTGCGCCACGATTTCAAAGTCTGCCGCGTCAGTGTCGTATGTCGCGCGACCACAACCGGCAGTCAGACCGATGCTCCCCAAAAGTATTAGCGCAGTCCTTTTCATCTTACGAGCAAAATTACAAAAAAAATCGGATGTGTGCAACAAAAAAGAAGATAAAGTAAAAACCTCAGCTCATGCCGAGGTTTTAATACTTGTATTTAGCTGTCTTAGCTTGAATAGCTATATTAGCAAAACTTGCTGCATCAACTTACTTTACTTTTTTGAGGACCTTCTCGTTGACTTTGACGGGATAGCGTGTTTTCAGGCTTTCCACCCAGTCTTTCTCGAGCTTATTCTGATAGTCGCTTGTCACAAGGCTTCTGACGTCTGTCATTGTCTCGGGAGCTTCGAGAAGTTTAGGCTCAAAGATAAAGTAGACAGTATATTTCTTATTGTTAGGAGTTACCGGATCACCACCGAAAATTACGTTGTCAACCATCGGATTTTGTCCTTCTTCCATAAGGATGCGGTCCATGGAAGCTTTTCCGACGAATTGCTTTTTGAGAGCTTTTAGACCATTGTCGTCAGAAACTTCACGAAGTCCGGTTCTTACAAGGCTTGCAACGGAGTCATTGGTGGCTTGTACGAGTATGCCTTTCACATGGGGTTTAGTCCACTTGTATTCATCCTTGTGCGCATTGAAATAGTCGGTCAGACCGTCATTGTCTTTAGCAGCTTTATCCCACACCTCACGTAGGCTTGCCTCATAGAGCAGAGAACCCTCTCGGTATTCATTCAGAAGGTTGCGGTAGTCAGGTTCGTTGGCGTAAAGCCAATCATATTCGGCAGCCTTGAGGCTATTCTCTAAATGATGATTGACGTATCTACGAAATTCATAAGCAGCTTCTTCACCATCAGGAATCACCATCGGACGAACAGTGGCTGCCCATTCAGCGAGAGTAATGCTGTTTTTGCCAACTCTAGCAATTTCTATGCCTCCAAGTTGAGCCGGATCGAGGGCGCGAGCATGCCACGTACTGTCAAGACCATTGACTTTGATTTCGCTGCATAGAGCATCGATATTCTTTTCATTAAGCATCCCCTTATGCTTTTTCTGAAGTCTTGAAATAAGATTTTTGTCTACAAGATCATATCGGTCGTCTTGCGGATTAGCTATGCGCTTAAGAACTTGGGGTTTAAGTTCAGCCAAACTTGCCGGAGCCTTTGCATCAAGTTTGCGGATGATATGCCATCCATATTGGCTTTTCACCGGAAGGGAGATTTCGTTCACCTCCAAAGCAAAGGAAGCGGAGTCGAAAGGCTCGACCATCATACCGGCACCAAACCAGTTGAGCTTGCCACCCTGTCGACCGGAACCTTTGTCGTCGCTAAGTTCACGGGCAAGATCTTCAAAACTGTTTGGGTTTGCAACGACTGCATTATATATACTGTCGATTGTAGCTTTAGCAGCAGCCTGCTGCTCAGCGGTAGCAGTAGGGGGCACCATCTTCATGATATGCTCCACAAGGACTGTGCCGCGTGCAGGACGATGCTTACCTCCTTTCAGAATATGGAATCCTTGGGGAGACTCGACTATTTCTGAGATCTGGCCCGGGGCAAGAGTGTAAGCTGCTTTTTCAAAAGCATAAGGGAAACGTCCGGAGACGATGTAGCCCATGCGGCCTCCGTTGTTGCTGCTTGCGCGGTCAACGGAAAATTTTGCAGCCAATTCTGCAAAATCTCCACCGTTAAGAAGCACCGAGCGAATAGAATCAGCTTGAGCTTTTGCTTGGCGTGTCTCTTGGTCGGATGGACTCTTGGCGAGCATGATGTGGAAAGCCTCCACTTCCTCCCGGCTAAAATCATAAGCTTCCTTGACGAGGGAATTCAGATAGAGTGAATCTGTCATATAAGGGGTTGCAAGGTCTTGCTTATATTGATCCATCTCCTTTATAAAAGCCGACATGGTGTCGAGTTTATGATCAAGGGCATCCGCAACTTTAAGTTTGTAGATCTTAAACATTTCAGCATATTCCTCGAGGCTCTGAGGGTCAACTTGCTGTTGCTGGTTTTTGTGGTAGAGGTATTCAAATTCAGAGCGCGGTACATCCACGCCGTTCACCGTCATGATGATTTCATCCTTCGCTGCAGCGCACAAGATTGAGCCTGCGATAATGGATAATGCAGCTATGTGCTTTCTTTTCATTGTCGTTGTCGATATTGAATAAATCGATATGGTAAAATTAGGAAGCCTTGTGGCTTCACTTTTTCATTAACGAATTATTTTGTGTAAAATTGTGTAAGGATTGGGAAAATTGAAATTATTACGACAGAAGCACGCTCGGTCAGGGACGTGCTTCTGGCTATCACGGATTTCAGACTCACACAGAGGGCACATATGCAGCGGTTGATGGACTTATGTCGAAAGCACAAGGTCAGTAAACTTAGAGGATAAGCGCAATTTCTTCTTGGAGAACAGGGCCTTAATCTCCTATAAGGCAAAAGTTGGCGCAATCAAGGCATAGAGATTCTTTGATCTCGAAATGGGGATTTCCACCCTTTACATCTGCCATTATGCAGTGAGGATCATCGTTCTTGCAATGAGGGCATCTAATAAC
>CAMWLX010000050.1 GCA_947175225.1 uncultured Porphyromonadaceae bacterium | reverse complement strand
TAACTAATCAGAGAATTTCGTAATATGTCTCACCCAGAGGGCATACAGAGAGAAGTATTAAAATATATAGGATAGCCATTTGTTCCTATGAATCTTAATTAAGATTGAAGAAAGAAAAAAGATTAAAAATTTGCGTATGTGGTGGATTTTTACTACTTTTGCATCGAGCTTAAAGAAAATTAACAAATTTTCATAAGTTAAGGTAAAAAGATAAGGTAAAAAGATAAGGTAAAATGGAGGTTTGTCATAAAGGGTTGTATGACTCTCGGTATGAGCATGATGCGTGTGGAGTCGGGTTGCTTGTGAATGTTGGTGGACGGAAAAGTCACCATCTTGTAGAGAAAGCACTTCAGGTGTTGGAGCACATGGTGCATCGCGGTGCAGAGGGTGCTGATCCTCTTACCGGTGACGGTGCCGGCATAATGGTGCAGATTCCTCATGAATTCATACTTCTTCAGGGGGTTCCGGTTCCTGAGAAAGGTCGTTATGGAACGGGTATCGTCTTTATGCCGCGTGATGTTGAGTCGCAAGAAGAAATAATCGACATTATCGAGAGAGAAGCTATGGTAGACGGTATGACACTTCTTGCCGTCAGAGACGTGCCAACCAACAACTCCATGCTTGGGGAAGTAGCCCGCAACGCAGAACCGGCAGTAAGACAGATATTTGTCACTGATGAAGAAAGTGACCGTCCGATGGAGCTTAGGCTCTATTTGCTCAGAAAACGAGTGGAAAAGAAAGTTGCGGAATCGGATATAAAAGGGAAATCAGACTTTTATATCTGTTCTCTATCATCACAGACCATCGTATATAAGGGGATGCTGACCAGTCTTCAGCTCAGATATTACTATCCTGACCTGATGAATCCTCGTTTCACCACGGCAATGGCACTCGTGCATTCACGATTCTCTACCAACACTTTCCCTGCATGGAGTCTTGCACAACCATTCCGTATGCTCGGACACAATGGAGAAATCAACACAATACAAGGTAACCGCTTATGGCTGAAAGCTCGCGAAGGGGTGTATCATCCTGAAGCATTCGGAGGTCAGGATATGACACCTATCGCGCAACCCGGGATGAGCGATTCAGCATCTCTCGACAATGTGTTGGAGTTTTTCGTAATGGCAGGGATGTCGCTTCCTCATGCACTTGCCATGCTCGTTCCGGAATCTTTCAACGACAAGAACCCTATCTCGCCTGCACTAAAGGCATTTTATGAATACCATTCCATTCTTATGGAAGCATGGGATGGCCCGGCAGCCTTGCTATTCTGTGACGGTCGCTATGCCGGAGGAATGCTCGACCGTAATGGCCTGCGTCCCGGTCGCTATCTTATAACTGACAATGACACAGTAGTGATTGCCTCAGAAACCGGTGTGCTTGCATTTGATCCTTCAGAAATCAAACGTAAGGGTAGACTCAAGCCCGGCAAGATGATGATAGTAGACATGAAAGAGCATCGAATCATGTTTGACGAAGAAATTAAAGAGAGTCTTGCCAATATGTATCCTTATCGCGATTGGCTTTCCCGCAATCGTGTCAAACTTGATGGCATAACGTCAGGAAAGAAAGTTGGCAATAAAGTGGATGGTTTTGAAAAACTCCTTCACACATTCATGTACGATAGTGAAGAGATAGATAAGATTATCACGCCGATGACTGTAGAGGCTAAAGAGCCAATCCATTCGATGGGGGATGACAGTCCATTAGCTGCGCTTTCAAAAAGAAGGCAGCCACTCTATAATTACTTCCGTCAGCACTTTGCTCAGGTTACGAATCCTCCAATTGATCCATTGAGAGAGGAACTTGTCATGAATCTTGACAGTTATATTGGATCGGTAGATAAAGAAATGCTCGATTTCTCGCCTGAGCAGTGTAAGATGGTGCTTCTTAAGCGTCCGATCATCACCAATAAAGAGCTTGACCTCCTATGCCATTTGCGTTATAAGGGTTTTGATGCAGTGCGTCTTGACATGACATTCCCTATCGAAGAAGGAGCGGAAGGTCTTGAAAAAGGCATACAACGCCTGTGCAGAGAAGGGGAGAAAGCTGTAGACGATGGATGCAGTTATATTATTTTGACAGATAGAGGTATATCAGTTGACAGAGCACCTATACCATCATTATTGGCTACAGCTGCACTTCATCATCATTTGATAGACGCTCGTAAGCGTACGAAGACAGCAATAGTGGTTGAGACAGGTGATGCGCGTGAAGTGATGCACTTTGCACTCCTTGTAGGCTACGGAGCATCGGCAATCAATCCGTATATGGCACTTGCTGTCATAGACAAGATTGTGGAAAATAAGAAAATACAACTTGACTTTGATACGGCACAACGACACTATATAGAAGCCGTCGATAAGGGGCTTCTTAAAATAATGTCGAAGATGGGTATCTCCACTTTGATCTCTTACAAGGGGAGTCAACTTTTTGAAGCAATTGGTCTTTCTGAAGGAATATGTGATCGCTATTTTGGTCGCACACCCTCCAAGATAAGCGGACTCGGGCTTAAATCAATCACTGAGGATATTCTTGATGCCCACCGTGAGGCATGGAATGGAGATTTCGATGAAGCAGCTCCGCTTCCATACACCGGACGCTACTCTTTCAAGAAAGATGGAGAAATACATGCCTGGAATCCGGAAGCAGTCAAGGCACTCCGGATGGCTACAAGGCTTGATAGCTATAAAAAATTTGAAGAATTCTGCGACATCGTGGATAAAGGTCATGATCCAATCTTCATCAGAGACTATCTTGAGATTGGAGGACTTGGTGAAGGGATACCCATCGAAGAAGTGGAATCGGAAGAAGCTATCATGAAGAGATTCTTTACCGGAGCCATTTCCTTTGGAGCTATCTCCACTGAAGCTCACGAGGCAATTGCGGCTGCCATGAACTCGATCGGGGCTAAGTCAAATACCGGAGAGGGTGGAGAGGATTCATCACGTTTTGCTCCGAGAGAAGACGGAACATCTGTTAGATCAGCCATAAAGCAGGTAGCGTCAGGCAGATTTGGAGTGACAGCCAACTATCTTGTGAATGCTGATGAAATTCAGATAAAAGTGGCTCAGGGAGCAAAGCCGGGTGAAGGAGGTCAGTTGCCCGGATTTAAGGTTGACAAAGTCATAGCCCGTACTCGCCATTCAATACCAGGGATTTCGCTTATCTCCCCACCCCCTCACCACGACATTTATTCAATCGAGGATCTTGCTCAGCTTATCTTTGACTTGAAGAATGTCAATCCAAATGCTACAATATCCGTAAAACTTGTATCTGAGAGTGGAGTTGGTACAATTGCAGCGGGTGTGGCAAAGGCTAAGAGTGACTTGATCACTATATCCGGCAGTGATGGAGGCACGGGAGCATCTCCGGCTTCTTCAATCCGCTATGCGGGCACTCCTGTGGAGCTTGGACTGGCAGAGACTCAGCAGACCCTCGTAATCAACAACCTAAGAGGACAAGTTCGCCTTCAGGCAGATGGGCAGCTCAAATCAGCGCGAGACGTTTTGGTCATGGCAATGCTTGGAGCAGAAGATTATGGCTTTTCAACTGCTGCGATGATTGTCTTGGGATGTATTATGGACAGGCGATGCCATACCAACAAGTGTCCTGTAGGCATAGCCACGCAGAATCCTGAGTTACGCGCCAAGTATGATGGTTCGCCGGATTATCTCGTAAGATATTTCCGATTCCTTGCGCGTCGCATACGAGAAATGATGGCTGAAAGGGGAATAAAAAGGCTTGATGAGATTATCGGTAGGCCGGATCTTCTCAAAGTTAAAGATGGTCTGCCGGAGGGTCTCGATCTGTCGCGTCTGCTGTATGTGCCAAAAGAAGCTATCTCCAACAATGTGATATGCGTATCGGAGCAGAAGCATGAGATAGAGAATGTGCTTGACCGCAGGATAATTGCCATGGCATATCCGGCTATTCAGTCAGCTACGCATGTGGAAATGGAATTTCAGGTAGGGAATACAGATCGTTCTATCGGAGCGATGCTTTCCGGTGAGATTGCCAAGAAATATGGTGATGAAGGTTTGCCGGAACATGATCTAATAAAAGTAATATTCAAGGGCTCTGCCGGACAGAGTTTTGGCGCATTCCTGACAAAGGGTGTCACTTTCAGACTTGAAGGTGATGCCAACGACTATGTCGGCAAAGGCCTTTCGGGTGGTAGGATAGTAATCGTGCCGCCGGAGGGAAGCAAATTTGCTCCCGAAAACAGTATCATTGCAGGAAATACAATTCTCTATGGAGCAACGTCAGGAGAGATCTATATCAATGGTAGAGTCGGTGAGCGCTTCTGTGTGCGTAACTCGGGCGCGACGGCTGTAGTAGAAGGTGTAGGTGACCATTGCTGTGAGTATATGACTGGTGGAGTCACCGTTGTGCTTGGACCTACAGGACGTAACTTTGCCGCAGGTATGAGTGGAGGAGTAGCATACGTATATGATCCTGAAAGAACATTTGACTATTTCTGCAATATGGAGATGGTGGAATTGTCGCTTGTAGATGATCTTTCGGATGCGCGTGAACTTCATAGGCTGATTTCAGCGCATTATCGTCATACTCGGTCGCCGTTGGCTGCCCGGATTCTTGATGACTGGGATAATGCCGTCAAGGATTTCATACAGGTTATGCCGACGGAATACAGAAAAGTTAAGGCTTCATTCATTAATAAATGATCCTGCTTTCGCAAGTTCTCAAAATCTCGCGCAAAGGCCGCAGAGGCGCAAAGATATTATGTCTTGCGTAATGCGTGGTGCGTTTTGCGAAGCTTCGCGACTCGGTTTTGGCAAGCTCGCAAGGGCTCGCTCGCTTCAATTATGAGAATCTTGCTCTGTGGAGTTTTCACAGAGCAAGATTTTTTCTAATTCTGCCGGAATCTTTTTTCATTTTATTTCTGAAATTATGTCTCCATTGTCGGTAATTCCTTCTATGATGACTTTATAGCCGGATTTTATCGGAAACTTCAGATTGATTGATTTTCCTTTCTCGTCAAATTTGACAGAGGGTAGCCAAAGCAAGGTAGGATATGCCTGCAAGTCGTATTCATCAGTATCGATGGAAAGCAAAGGACTTGCATATTCTTTATATTTCTGGTAGCCAAGAGGCAAATGGTCTTTCAATTCAAACTGACGTTCCCAATTCACCTTGTCACCTTTTTTCGTAGTGATCACTACCGCGGCGCCACCATAGGAAGGTCCAAGGACCAAGCTGTGTTCAGGACGTATGAAGTCGATCCTTTCAATGCTACTGAATGGCACGGCGGCTTCAACTTCCGATAATGTCGGACCAAAAAAAGAATCGCCCCCAATATTCTCAGGAATAGCCTGTCTGATCCAGGAAGAAGGTTGTCCTGCAACATTATACTTCATGGTAGCATTCCCACGAGGATCAAATAGCTTACCATCAATGTAGTAGTTAATTTCAGAATATCTCCATTTTAAATGCCCCATTTGGTAAGAGATTCCTCCTACTCCTTTCAAAGCTTGCCAGATGGAAGAAATCCCCCGAGTCTTCATGTCGTCAGCACTTCTCGAGTATGACGAGAAATTTGCATAGATGTCATCGTTGCTTTCCTTGAAAGCCTGCACATTGATCTCATCAAGCAAAATCCACCGTGAGCCTTTGAAAAAGTCGGCAACTTGATCGTCGGTTGCCACAGGAGTATCGGTAGGGAGGATTTCTATTTCCGGGAAACTATCCTCAAATATCTCATAGTTTCCTTCCAGACCTCCCTTTTCATTCATTGCTTTAAATATGTATGAAGTCCCTTCAGGAAAATCGAATCCATTAATATGGAACATGCCGTCCTTATCGGTTTCAGCAAAAGTTCCGAAATTCATTTTAGGAGCAATCGTGCTTATCAGAACTCCCTCGATAGGCTTGTTTTTCCATCGGGAACGAACTTGTCCGGATATCTCTTGGCCAATTTCAAGTGGAATTTTCGGTTCTTCATACCTTCCTTGGATTGCTTCAGGGAGATTATAACGGCTCCAACCATTTACCATAATCAGGAGGTCGAGATTTTGTTCAGCTTTGCGGTCATTGTTATTGAAATAGTATGACGGATTCTCTATTCTGCCTCTCAGTTCGCTTTGAAGCATCAGCTGAGTGCGTAGGTCGTAGTCTTCGGTAGTAGCGACTAAGTTTCCGTTAATGATGCGTACGGTGCAGTCGGCTGTGATTTCAGTTGGCAAGTGCAGATTGATCGAAGTTGAATCTGTACTGAGTTCAGAAACTTCGATGGATTTTCTTCCGGACCCTATGAAGAAGATTCTTTCGCTTAAGACAGCATTGTCACTTTTAGAAACGAGGAAAGCCTGATAAAGACCTTCCGGCATTTCATCCATGTCGACATATAGCGGTTTGGCGGCCGATATGGGTGCGGATAGAATCCCTGTGCCACGAAGTGCAACTACCAGCTCAAGTTCTTGTCTTTCTCCTCCGGCTACGCTGAAAGTTGCCTTTGAACCTATTGCACGGTATCTCAAAGCAGCAGCGTCTTCCTTTGGAGATCCTATCTCAACGGAATGAGGTTTGCCATCAGGTCCTGAAAAGAAAGCTGTGTAGGTTTCTCCACTTTCAGGGACGAACGTAATACTTCCCATTCCATTATGGATAGTCTTGAAATCTACAATCTTCTCGCCATCGCGATTTTTAATTACTCCAGAGGCATCGATTCCTTTTCCGTTGTCGTCGGTAGCTTTAAAAGCAACTTTACAGGGCTGGTCTGCAATGAGCCAGCCGCCTTCCGGATAGAAAGATATATCTATTGACTCTGTCGGATAGTCAATAGTGAAATATTTACCGTAGTCGCCAAACTTCACGAGTACAACTTTTTCATCTTTATTCCGACTGAACTTTCTGCTTATTCCTTTCTTAGAATGCGCCATTTCCAATGTGTTGCCATCGGGCATAGTCCAAGACATTACTTTGTAATTGATTGGGTTGCCGGCAATCGCCTTGATCTTGAAACTACCTCTGACTTCTCCATCTTTTGTGGGGGAGAAATTTGATTCAATAGTATATTTTGAGCTTTGAGGCGCTACGATCTTGAGAGGTTTACGAAAGAAGAAATCTTTGCCATGATTTTCAGAGTATGCCGTGTATGCGGCGAGTGTGTAGTCACCTTCATATATATCCTCGTCTACCGGAATATATCCGGCGTAGACTCCGTCGCGTTCCATAAGTTTTACACGCTTCTCAGTAAACCCGAAGGGAGTCAGCAGTTCGATGTAAGCATATTTGCTGATAGCGGTCTGCATATGGGAATCAGCATCAACCACGAAAGCACGTAGCCGGATAGTATCTCCTCCGCAATAAATATCTCTATCGGTGACAACATGAAGTTTCTCCTGCGGATAGATGTCTCGCTGGATATTTATGCGCTCGAGGATGTTTCTCTTTTTGCCGGAAGCAGATTCGGTATATGCAGTATTGAAAGTCACTTCAATGAAATCTTTGGCTGTCTCCGGTCGTATTGTGCCATCCAGATATGCCAGCGAAACCATTCCCCACATATTGATGAAAAAAATTGGTTTGTAAAGATATTCACGTGATAATGAATTTTTACTGTATATATTGACTGCAATTGACGAAGAGGAGTCGTTGGCTATAGATAGAATGGTATTTGTTGATTTAGGAGTATCAATTGAATATGATGATGCGAGACTGTAATTATCAAGCATGTCAAGCTTAGATAATAAGCCTTCAAGCTGATTCGCATCCATCAGCGACCCAATGATGACAAGTCTCTTAGCAGTGCGGAGAGCTTCTTTTTCAATGTCGGATGATACACTGTCAACGAGTGACTTCAATTGCTTCCCTTTGACTACTTGATATTGGATATCCGGTTGATTCTTATAGCTTTTAAGAAGCTGGTCTATCGTGAGGGCATTTGCAAGAAAGCTGCTAAAGAATAGAACTATGATAATTGCGATTTTTTTCATATTATATATGTGAATTCAGTTTGCAAAAATGGCATTGTTGAGGGTCACAGCATCGATATTGCCTTTTAGGAGGATGAAGGAGATCTCATCTTTCCCTTTGACAGCAATAAGTAGAATTTCGATTTTTTTTCCGTCGTTGCCAAACACTCCTGAAATCTGAATGTTTTGACCGTCGCCGGATGTTTCCGTTATCACCTCCAAAGGAAATTTGGAAAGGAGAGTTCTACATTTTTTATCTACCTTTTCTGTAGATGCCTTATCATCACAGGAAATAATCTCGATAGATGAAAGGTCTTTGAAGATTTTTTGCAAGTCAATAGCTGACTGTTTGCCGGTGATAGTCATCGAAGTCCCTGCCAGTTTCAGCATCGCCTTGCCGATATAGACAGAACTCACACCCTTTATTGATGCGGCTTCGGAAAGCAGGCGTTGTGCCGAACAAGTGAGCGATACCAAGCACAAGATGGCGCATAATGTGTATTTTAAGTTTCTCATTTCAGTATGGATTTTGAGATTTCTTTATATTCGTCTACAGTTTTTTCAAAGTTGCGTAATGCCTCATTTGTCTTTTGCGAATTGATGGCAAGAAGTTTACTGATCTCAAGGACGATCTTCTCGGCCTCTTCCGGGTCTGTGATCTCAATGAAACCGTCATCCTCTACGGAGGCGTTTGAAGTCTCATTCCTCAAATTCTCTTTCAGGAGTTTTTGAGATAATGTCACGTTTTCTTTCTTCAATGGCCCAGAAATCATATTAGTCCGGGGATTTTCCTCCGGGGGCATAATAGATTGATGGGGTTGGGTTGGGGCTGCCTGTTCTGTGAGATGAGGCGATTGGACGCCGGGTGCGGTTAGCCACCTAATTCCGAATGTAAGCAGGCATACACAAGCTGCTGCCACGGCCCATACAGAATGCCGATTCCATTTCCATTTTGATTTATTGGAATATAAATTATCAGGTGACTCAGCGAATGAAGTGACTTTTTTAAGAAGGTCTTCAGGAATCTCAGGAGAGGCAGAATCCTGATGCAACTCAGCCAAAGATGAGAATATGATTTGGTCTTCAGTCAGTGACTTTGGTATTTCTTCCGGCCGTGAATCAATGAAGAAAGATTCAATAATTCTTTCTTCTTCCGGGGTAGTCTTCGCTTCATAATATTTATGAAGCAGAACCTTTATAGTGTTTATATCGAATTTAGTCTTCATTTTTCAATAGCTTTTTTATTGTTTTTCTTCCTCTGCTCAAGATCACTCTTACGTTTTCAGGAGATTCACCTGTGGCAACGCTTATTTCATCGTTGGAAAGCTGACTGAATATGCTAAGAGTAAGGACTTTTCTGTGTCTGACATTAAGCTTAGCCAGATACTTCATAATAAGAATGGAAGTTGAAGTTAGGGATACTTCTGAATCTGTATTGTATTCGGATGGAAGCTGATACAAGCTGTCGATTCTCTCGAAATATCGGTTTGAATTCTGACGGATTCGATCGATACAATTGTTTCTGATCGTTCGGTTGCAGAAAGACTGAGCATTGTCCGGCGCTTTTAGTCGGTGATGTTTCTGCCATAATGCCGAGAGGGTGTCTTGAACTGCATCTGAGGCATCGTCGGGGTCACGGAGAATCGCAAATGCAGCAGCGTACATTTGTCGATAGTGTGGAAGTATTATCCTGTTGAACTGTCCGTCGGTCATTTTTGTCAGAAACTAAATTTACTATAGAAGTTGTTTAAACTCTTCATTGTAAATTTTTCAATTCGTAAATAAGTTTAAACAACTTCATAACATAATGACGAGAAATCATAACGCAATGTTACAAGATTTTTTGAAGAAGAAGATTTTTTATTGTATAGCCATAGTAAATGTAGATGTGACCAATGACGGAGAAGGGGTTATTGAAATGGAAGGAGTCTAAGGACGGCAGATTAGTGGTTTAGAGAGTGTGCCATATATGTTAAGGAATCATAAATTCAGGATAAAATCTTGTTTTTTCCCCGGAAAAATTTTAAATTTGCAATAAAATACTGAAAAAATGGCAGAATACACCTTAACACTCAAGTCAGAAAATGAATACCGAATCATAAAGAAGATACTGAAAGCTTTTGGAGACCGTTCTACAAGACATGATGACTAACTATAATTAATCATGAAGAGAAAATTTGCTGTGTTTGCCTTGGGAGTGCCTCTGTTGATGGCCGGGCAAGCATACGTCAGGCAGTTTGACCATAATCCCATCGACCGCAGCCAGGAAAGAGTGGTGCAATATTCTCCCACATCCGGAGGCTATATCTACCGAAAGAATGGCGATAATCTATACACCCGAGCTTTATATGGAGGAAACACTGCTTTCCGAATAGAAACCAGCGACCGCCCTATCTTTGGTGCTTTCCATGGAAAAGACAACCGCAATGTGCATTTCATTGTGACTGTCGACGGACGCTCAAAGCGTCTTGACTCCGTAGCCGAATGCAGATCATACTACCGTGGAGGAGAGCGCAGATATGAACTTTCCGATCCCTCATGGGGCAGCGGACGCATTTCAATCATTACGCTTGCTCCTCGCCATTTTGAAGGTGGCCTTTGGAAAATTGAGGCAACAGATATGCCGAAAAATTCAGAGATAAAAGGGGTATGCGTGCCGACTGTAAAGATAAAACTTAGCAGAAATGGAGATATGGGAGCTGATCCGGCCAATGCTTTTGCTCCCGACACTGAGAGTGAGGCCCTGTCTACTCCTGAAATTTCTATTGGCGGAGAAAAATCCACGCTTTACATTTGCTATGAAGATAAAAGACTTGATGTTGCTGACCAGAAGCATCTTGCTGAAGAATTCTTGAAGGCTGAATCTCAACGCAATGAGCTTGCAGGAGTTTTGGAGATCAATACTCCTGATCCCTATTTCAATGTGCTTGGTCCGGTCATAGCCCATGCTGCTGATGGCACATGGGATGGTAAGACCTGGCAGCATGGAGCTATCGGATGGCGTATGCCATTGAGTGGATGGCGTGGAGCATACAGCGGTGACTTTTTAGGTTGGCACGATAGAGCGAGAACTCATTTTGATGCATATGCCAAGTCGCAGGTTGACACAGTTGCTCCAATTTATCCCCATCCCACACAAGATCCTGATAAGAATATGGCGAGGGCAGAGAAAAAGTGGGGAACCCAGATGTATAGCAACGGATATATATGTCGTAATCCGGAGCGCAACGACCAGATGCATCACTATGACATGAATCTCTGCTATATCGACGAACTACTGTGGCATCTCAAATGGACCGGGGATCTCGAATATGCAAGAAAAATGTGGCCGACTCTCAAAGCAAGTCTTGAATGGGAAAAACGGAACTTTGATCCTAATGATGATGGACTTTATGATGCTTACTGTTGTATATGGGCAAGCGATGCGCTTTATTATAACAGTGGTGGCGTCACACACTCATCAGCTTATAATTACAGAGCCAATAAGATAGCTGCGGAGATAGCTGAAAAGATAGGAGAGGATCCGACACCATATCAGAAAGAGGCAGAGAAGATACTGAATGCTCTAAACTCGACCCTTTGGATGGATGATAAAGGAGTATGGGCGGAATTTCAGGATTTTATGGGACATCAGCGTCTTCATGACCATCCGGCACTTTGGACTATATATCATGCCATAGATAGTGATGTTGCCGATGATTTTATGTCTTATAGTGCAACGCGCTATATCGACAATAATATTCCCCATATTTCGGTAGTTGCCCCTGGCCTTGAAGAGGGATATGCTACGATTGCCACTACCGACTGGATGCCGTATGCATGGAGCATCAACAATGTAGCTTTTGCAGAAGTCATGCATACTGCGCTTGCTTATTGGCAAGCCGGAAGAGGAGAAGAAGCAGCTAAATTGCTAAAGAGTTCAATGCTCGATGGGATGTTTCTTGGTAACAGTCCGGGTAACATAGGACAGATTAGTTATTACGATGCAGCAAGAGGGGAGTGCTATAGGGATTTTGCCGATCCAACTGCCATGATGGCTCGTGCGGTAGTGCAAGGACTCTTTGGCTTTGCTCCCGATGCCATCAACCATACTGTAAGTATTCGACCTGGTTTTCCCTCTGAGTGGGATCATGCATCTATCAAGCATCAGGATTTTTCGTTTGCCTTTAAGCGTGACGGGAAAAAAGAGACTTATCTGTTTAATGTCGGTCTTGATTCTGTCAGGTCGGCGGAGCTGATTCTTTCGGCATTGACTGATAAGGTGAAGTCTGTGAGGGTAAATGGGAAGAAATATGATTGGAAGATTTTTGAATCTTCTATAGGTCATCCCTCTCTTGCGTTAGACATCCCTTTGTCAGGCGACATGAAGGTTGAAATTGAGTGGAAAGAAAAACCCTACGCTGACGCGAAGATTTATGCTACCGGACAGGAGCGGCCCGGTTTCCGTGAGGTCAAGGGCGGTGACTTCTCCTGGTGGGAGGAGACGAAGAGTTTTACCCACGCCAAGCCGGATGCTTCAATGCTCGGACTTAACTTGAAGGTTAGACCCTCCGACAAGTACGAGACCATAGACCTGAGCGGACTTTACAACGCCAACATCACCGATCTCTTCCGCAACCGATATGAGTCGCCACGGTCTCCGTATACCACCTTACAGATTCCTATACAGGGTATAGGTGAGTGGTGCCATCCTGATGATACGGCACATATAGATGACAGCGGTCTCAGAAGAATGGTAGGAGAAAACGGCATAATGATGACTTCCATAGGAATACCTTTCGCATCAGACAAGATAGGAAAGAACATCATCTACACTTCGCTCTTCGATAATTATCCCGATCGGGTGTCAGTGCCACTGAGTGGAAAGGCAAATGGAATTCAACTGCTTCTTGCCGGAAGCACCAACCACATGCAGAGCTATATGGAGAATGGAATGATTAAAGTGAAATACGCAGACGGAACTGAGGAAACATTGCCGCTTATTGCTCCCTACAATTGGTGTCCGATAGAGCAAGATTACTATATAGATGGTAAGCAGTTCCGTCTGGACACCCCGCGACCTTACCGGATTACATTTAAAGAGGGTATTGTCTCGGATAATTTAGGAGAGGCTCTTGAAATTAAAGGAGTCTACGGACGCCGTATCGATGGAGGTGCAGGAGTAATGCTGAGGATTGACCTTGATCCATCGAAAGAATTGAAGGAGCTGGAACTTGAGACACTGTCAAATGATGTAGTCATAGGGTTAGCCGCAGCGACCTTGGTCAGGTAAAAGTTAAATTCAATGTCACTAAATTAAGACCAATTTACGGCGTCAAGCAATGTAGTTA
>CAMWLX010000049.1 GCA_947175225.1 uncultured Porphyromonadaceae bacterium | reverse complement strand
ATCGTAGGGCGTCTTGTTGGCAAGGAAGGTAAGGATGTAAATTATTATACTCCCGAGACCCTTTCTGAAGGTTCTAAATGGGGCAAAGCATACGAAAGCAAGCAAAAAGTGGCTGTCCTTTATGCCACAGGGGAAATTCAAGAACATTCTAAGAGTGGCATAGATTGCTACCGTCTCGTGCCGCAGATAACAAAATTGGCTGAAGAAGATGATGTGAAGGCTCTCGTTCTTCGTGTTAATTCCCCGGGTGGTTCTGTATTCGGAAGTGAGCAGATAGGGGAGGCTCTCGATTATTTCAAATCTAAAGGCAAACCTTTCATTGTCTCTATGGGCGACTATGCAGCCTCTGGTGGTTACTGGATCTCCTGCACAGCAGACAAGATCTATGCCGACCCTCTCACCATCACCGGCTCCATCGGTATTTTCGGTCTCTTCCCATCGGCAGAAGGGCTTGTGAAGAAACTTGGTATCACCCCTCAGACTGTCAGCACGAATCCCGGAAAGGAAATATCTTTATTCAATGACCCAACTTCGGAGCAACTCGAAGTGCTTCAGTCCTACATCAACGATGGCTACTCTCGATTTGTTAAGCGAGTGGCTAAAGGTAGGAAAATGAAGGAAGAGAGAGTGCGCCAGATAGCGGAAGGGCGTGTTTATGATGCAGAGCAGGCTATGAAACTCAAACTTGTCGACAAGCTTGGTTCTCTCGACGATGCCATTGCATATGCTGCCTCTGAAGCCGGTCTTAAGAATGATAAATATGGTGTGGCTGTATATCCAAAATATAAGCCTGATTTCTTGGACATCTTGAAAGCACAAGGTTTGGATCAGTTGAATATGGAAATTGCTAAGATTTCTGGTCAAAATCCTGAATCAGTAATTATTCAAAAGACTGCTGCGCTCCTTCGCCGCTCTCCTTGGCAAGCCCGTATGGCTCCCACCTATCTCCACTTCAATTGATAGTAAAAATTTATTTTTCCACCTATGAATAAATACCTACAATATGCATTGACTCCCTTTTCCTGGCTCTACGGGTTCGGAGTATACGTCCGCAATAAATTTTTCGACTGGGGAATATTGAAGGAGACTTCTTTCAATGTCCCCGTTGTCGGTGTAGGTAACATCACTGTAGGTGGCACGGGAAAGACTCCGCATGTGGAGTATATTCTTGAATGTCTGAGATACAAGCGTAATATTGCTGTACTCAGTCGGGGCTATAAACGTAAAACGCACGGTTTCATAGTGGCTTCCGCTAAAAGCACCCCTGATGATATTGGCGATGAACCTCTTCAGATTTACGAGAAATTTGGTGGTACTGTGAAGGTTGCCGTCTGCGAAAGTCGTGTCAAAGGTGTAAGGGAACTCATCAAGCAATTCCCTAAAATCGATCTCATTGTGCTCGACGATTCTTTCCAGCATCGCTATATTAAGCCAAAGGTCAATATCATGCTGATGGATTATTCCCGTCCTGTCTATTCCGACGATATTCTCCCTTTGGGCAGGATGCGGGAAAGTAGCGAAGCAATATATCGCGCTGATATGGTCATCACTACCAAGTGTCCAGCCGACATCTCGGCCCTTGATATGCGCCTTGTCTCAAAGCATCTTGAATTGATGCCCTACCAGAAACTCTTTTTCTCCACGTTTGATTATGGTGGTCTGATTCCTGTCTTTCCCGATGATTGCACTGAGAGAGTGTTGGTCACTGACCTCACTTCAGAAGACTCTGTTATCCTGCTGACCGGGGTGGCTAATCCGCGTCCATTCGTAAATCATTTCCGGGAATATCCATTCAAGAAAAAAGTACTTCATTTCCCCGACCATCACAATTTCAAGAAATCTGATTTGAATAAAATTCTCTCGAGATTCAATGATACATCCGGTCGTAGCAAGGTAATTATTACGACTGAAAAGGATGCCATGCGAATAAGCCACAATCCCTATTTCCCGGTAGAACTGCGCCCTCTCATTTTCTATATGCCCATTGGTGTCCGGATGCTTGATACAAACTTCGGCTACGATTTCGTCCCCGACCTCCTCCAAGCAATAGAAAAATAAATATCACCCATAACCTGACTCTCTCCAATTCCCCTAATACCCCTAAAGCCCCTAAAAAAACTTTAACCCCCAAAAACAATGATAGAAAAAATCAAAGAGACTGCCGATTTCATCCGCACAAAAGTCTCAAATATGCCAAATGTGGCTGTTATTCTCGGTTCCGGTCTTGGCAATCTTGCCGACAACATGGATATTCAAGCAGAAATCGATTATCACGATATCCCCAATTTCCCTGTATCTACAGTGGCCGGTCACGCCGGAAAACTCATTTTCGGCACTCTCGGTGGAAAATACATCATGGCTATGAAAGGGCGTTTCCACTACTATGAAGGCTACGACATGAAGCAGGTGACATTCCCTGTGCGTGTGATGAAGGCCCTCGGTGTCAAGACTCTCTTTGTAAGCAACGCAGCAGGAGGTATGAATAAGGAATTCCGTGTCGGCGACGTGATGGTGATTACAGATCATATCAACCTTTTCCCCGAAAATCCACTCCGTGGCAAGAACTATGAGGAACTCGGCACTCGTTTCCCTGCTATGACTGAGGCATACAAGAAATATCTAATCAAAAATGCCGACGAAATTGCAGATGAAGATGGTCTCCGTCTCATGCATGGTGTCTATGTAGGCACTCCGGGACCGACATTTGAGACTCCGGCTGAGTATGAATATTTCCGTATCATTGGTGGCGATGCTGTAGGTATGTCTACAGTTCCGGAGGTAATAGTAGCCAACCATGCCGGAATGGATGTTTTCGGTCTTTCCGTTATCACTGACCTTGGGGGCAAAGATGTTGACTATGTTCCCACTCATGAGGAAGTTCAGCAAGCAGCAGAAAAAGCATCTCCGGTAATGGTAAAGCTTATCACAAAAATGCTTTCTCGCCTATAATAATTACTGAAAAACATGTCTGAAATATCTGATTTAGGAGAATTTGGTCTTATCGACCATCTCACTAAGAACTTTCCACTACGCAATGATTCCTCAATACTTGGTGTAGGTGATGATGCTGCAATAATGAATTATGCAGAAAAAGATGTCCTCGTGACCACCGACCTCCTGCTCGAAGGAATTCATTTCGATTTGAGATATGTTCCGCTTAAGCATCTCGGCTATAAATCTGCTATAGTAAACTTCAGCGATGTCTATGCTATGGGCGGAACTCCACGTCAGATCACTGTCTCTCTCGGAATATCAAGCCGATTCTCTCTCGAGCATATTGAAACATTATACGATGGCATCCGTACTGCATGTGAGATGTATGGTGTCGACCTCGTAGGTGGCGACACATCCGCTTCAGTGACAGGTCTCGTCATAAGCATTACTTGCCTTGGAGATTGTGAAAAAGGTAAGGAAATTCGTCGCGACGGAGCAAAACCCACCGACCTCATTTGTGTTTCAGGTGATTTAGGTGCAGCATATATGGGTCTTCAACTTCTTGAGCGTGAAAACCGTGTCAGCGCCAATGCCGGAAAGGATTTCCAACCCGACTTCTCCGGCAAAGAATACATTCTCGAGCGCCAACTTAAGCCGGAAGCCCGTCGTGATATTATTGAGGCTCTCCGCAAAGAAGGTATTCATCCCACTTCGATGATGGATGTCAGCGACGGTCTCTCTTCCGAACTCCTTCACATCTGTAAGAAGTCAAATACCGGTTGCCGTGTATATGAAGACAAGATTCCTATCGACTATCAGACAGCCCTCATGGCTGAAGAACTGAATATGAATCTGATCACAGCTGCTATGAACGGTGGAGAAGATTATGAACTTCTGTTCACAGTCCCACTGACCGACCATGACCGCATAGAGAATATCAAAGGCGTGAAAATGATCGGTTACATCACAGCCCCTGAACTCGGCTGCGCTATGATCACCCGCGACGGTCAGGAATTCCCTCTGAAAGCCCAAGGCTGGAACGCCTTCACTCCAGATCATAACTAATCAAATTTTCATATCATCAAAGGGTCAGATGTTAATTAACATCTGGCTCTTTCTCTCTACTCGCAATAGCTCTAACTCTCTGCTCTCAATATCTCTATTTTGTTTCTGTGTTAGAGCCTTCGGCTCGTATCTCCAAAATCTATTTATTTAACTCATTCCAACGTGATTTTAATTTATTTAACACAGATTTTTCATTCCAAACAAAACTAAAGTGTTAATTTTGCAGTTGTTTTATCAGTTACGGCTTTCTCACTTCTAAGAGGAAGTCGCACTTAACCTTTAAAATATATTAGAAAAATCAACTGAAGCCCCTATGGAACAGACAGTTAATATTCGCGAACTCAATGATCGCATCGCTGCCAAAAGTAATTTCCTCAGCATGATCCGCAACGGAATGGATCAGCGTATTGTAGGCCAGAAACATTTGGTGGATTCCCTACTCATCGCTCTTCTTTGCAACGGGCACGTCCTCCTCGAAGGTGTTCCCGGTCTTGCAAAAACTCTTGCTATCAAAACTCTTGCGAGTATTGTTGACGCTAAATACTCTCGTATCCAGTTCACACCAGACCTCCTTCCTGCCGATGTGATCGGTACTCTCATCTATAGCGTGAAGAAAGAGCAATTCGAAGTGAAGAAAGGTCCTATTTTCGCTAACTTTGTCCTTGCTGATGAGATCAACCGTGCCCCTGCAAAAGTGCAGAGTGCTCTTCTCGAAGCCATGCAGGAGCGTCAAGTCACTATCGGCGAGCAGACTTTCCCTCTTGATCGCCCATTCCTCGTAATGGCAACTCAAAACCCTATCGAGCAAGAAGGCACTTATCCACTTCCCGAGGCGCAGACCGACCGTTTCCTCCTCAAGGTCATCATCGGTTACCCCAACAAGCAGGAAGAGAAGCAGATTATCCGCCAAAACATACGTGGCACTCTCGATGATGTCCGTCCGGTAGTTTCCACTCGTGATGTACTTGAGATCCAAAAACTCGTTCGTGAGATATACATCGACGAAAAAATTGAAAATTATATTGTCGATATCGTATTTGCAACTCGTAATCCTGAAGCAGCTGGTTTGAAGGATCTGGATGGGATCATCGCTTACGGTGCATCTCCTCGTGCATCAATCTCTCTTGCTCTCGCTGCCCGTGCATATGCATTCCTTCAGGGTAGGGGATATGTGATTCCGGAGGATGTCCGGGCCGTCTGCCACGACGTAATGCGTCATCGTATCGGCCTGACTTACGAAGCTGAGGCCAACAATATCTCTGCAGATGAAATCATCTCCCGCATCCTTGACAAGGTCCAAGTACCCTAAGGCTCTTCTGAGTTAATACAAAAATCCTTTTCGTGACGCACGTCTCGGGTGTATTTAATAAATTCCCTGTTTGTTTGGGTGTTAGAGGCTTTGCCTCGATTATTTCGTGTTGTAACCATTAACTCTAAAAGATCTTGGATTCAAAAGAACTTCTAAAGAAAGTACGCAAGATTGAAATAAAGTCGCGTGGTCTCTCCAACAATATTTTTGCTGGAGAGTATCACACTGCTTTTAAAGGCAGGGGTATGATGTTTTCTGAGGTCAGGGAATATCAGCCCGGCGATGATGTGCGTGATATCGATTGGAATGTCACAGCGCGACATAACAAACCTTATGTAAAAGTCTACGAAGAAGAGCGTGAACTTACAGTAATGCTCCTCGTTGATGTCAGCGGTAGCCGAGATTTCGGTGCTGTTGGGCAAGTGAAGCGCGAGTTCATTGCTGAAATAGCAGCCACTCTCGCTTTCTCATCCATTCAGAACAATGACAAGGTTGGGGTGATTTTCTTTAGCGACAAGGTTGAAAAATTCATCCCCCCTCAGAAAGGTCGTAAACATATCCTTTTCATAATCCGAGAAATCATTGACTTCAAGCCGGAGCATCGCGCAACCGACCTTAATGCTCCTCTTGTCTTTATGACAAATGCTCTTAAGAAACGCTGCTCCGCTTTTTTGCTCAGTGATTTTATCGATTCTCACGATTATTTTAAGTCTCTCTCCATTGCCAACCATAAGCATGACGTGGCTGCAATTCAGGTCTATGATAAGCGTGATGCAAAGATGCCTGATGTCGGACTTATCCGTCTTAAGGATCTTGAGACGGGTCGCGACCTTTGGATCGACACTTCTTCAAAAAGTGTCCGTAAGGCTTTCGACAAGGCTTGGTATGAACGTCAGCAGAACTTTTCTGCCACTACTGCTCGCTGCGGAGTAGATGCTGTCTCTGTAGCTACGGATGAAGACTATGTGAAAGCCCTGATCGCCCTCTTTCGCCGTCGTGGTTGATATGTTTTTCATCAAATGATTAAAAATGAAACTATAATTTCATAAGTATATTCATTTGTCAATAATTATGCGTAATATCACTGAATTAGGTGATTCCTAAGCTGTCAAGCAATGTAGAGATAGCCCCACTCAGAGAGCTTCATCGAGCGTCTTATTGTAGTGATATTAAGATTATGAATAATGCATTATGAATTAAGTATGTGAATTGTCTCTTATGACTAAGTCGATTTTAAAATATTTGACTATATTAGTTATAGCTTTGACTTGTCACTTTGCATCTTTTTCAGATGTGAAAGTGACAGCGGCTCTTGACTCTACCACTATTCTGATGGGTCGCATCGATACACTCAGATTGTTTGTAGAGCGTGATGCCGATCGCCAAGGTGTTTTCCCTCTCTTTAATAAGATAGCTCCTGCCGGTTTTGTCACTCTTATCGGTGATACCGTCGAACTTGGCGAGCCGCGTATGGATACAGTAAAGAGGGAAGGCTCCCGCATCGTTGAGCGTCTTGTAGTCCCTGTTCAAGTCTTTGATTCAGGCTACTACAAGCTTCCGCCATTCGTATATATTTCAGCTACAGACTCCGCTGCTTCAAACGTGGTGGAGCTCAATGTTGTGCCTGTAAAGGTTGGCGAAAATGACGCAATCTCTGATTATCAAGACATCACAGAGCCTTCTGACAAGTCTTTCTGGGACTGGATGCCCGATTGGCTCTATGATCTTTGGTGGATGTGGTTGCTCCTTATCATTGCTATTGCAGCGGCTGCTTACTTTGGCAGTAAGTATCGAAAGACAGGTAAGTTTATCTCACTTCCCGAGAAACCTCAACCTAAACCTTGGACTGTAGCCCTTGATCGCCTTGAAAGACTGAAAGCAAAGAATCTTTGGGAGAATGGCATGGAGAAGGAGTATTTCACAGAGCTTACTGATATTCTCCGCGACTATCTCTTCAAGAGGTTTGGCATCAATGCTATGGAGATGACTTCCCGTCAGATTATGCAGACTCTTGCAGATCAGGCTGATGTCAGAGATAAGCGCACTTATGTCCGCAAGATTCTTGATGTGGCCGACTTTGTGAAGTTCGCTAAAGTTCGTCCTCTCCCTGCCGACAATGTCGAAGCCTTTGAGAATGCAGTCAATTTCGTAAAAGAAACCATACCAATTACTCCGGATATTTATGATAACCCTGAGAACTCTGAAAATTCCGGCAACGCAAATCGCAAATCGCAAGACGTGAGACGCGAACAGAAAGGAGGTGCAAAATGAAATTCCTTCATCCCGGAATGCTTTGGATGCTTCTTCTGCTCATTCCTCTGATAGTATGGTATGTTATTAAGCATCGCAATGCTAATCCCTCTTTGGCTGTCTCAACTCTTCAGCCATTCTTAAAGTTTGGTAATTCGTGGAAGGTTTGGGTGATCCATCTTTGTTTTGTACTTCGGTTGATTTGCATTGCTGCAATTATTGTGGCTCTTGCTCGTCCGCAGACCCACGACAGCTTGAAGAATTCCCGCGTGCTTGGTACGGATATCATTCTTGCCATGGATATTTCAGGCTCTATGTCGGCCACCGATTTTAAGCCCAACCGTTTCGTGGCAGCCAAGGATGTAGCTACATCTTTTGTCAATGCTCGCACCAACGACAATATGGGTCTCGTAGTGTTTGCCGGGGAGTCGCTCTCTCTTATGCCGTTGACCAACGACCGTGCTGCCCTCATCAACGCCATAGCCAATGTCAATATGGGCGACCTTAATGATGGCACTGCTATCGGTGATGGCCTGACAAGTGCTATCAACCGTATCTCACAAGGAAAGGCTAAGTCAAAAAGTATCATCCTTCTTACTGATGGCAGCAATAATGCCGGAGATGTGCCCCCGGTGACTGCTGCTCAGATTGCAAAGCAGAAGGGTATAAAGATATATACTATTGGAGTCGGCACAAACGGCAAGATGCAGATTGCTGATCCCTATGGTTTCTCAACTACTACTCTTGAGACCAAAATTGATGAACCTCTCCTTAAGAATATGGCAAAAATGACAGGAGGAAAGTATTTCCGTGCTAAAGATGAGCGCATGCTAAAGCAAGTCTTTGAAGAAATTGATTCCCTCGAGAAGTCAAGCATAGATGTAAACTCCGTCACTCTCACTCAAGAGGAATTTATGCCTTGGTTATGGCTCGCTTTTGGCGCTCTCGCTCTCTCACTTTTGCTTCGTTATACAATTATTAGAAGAATACCGTAATGTTTACGTTTGCATATCCAGCTTTACTTGTTCTCTTGGTAGCAGTGCCTGTATTGGTTCTGCTCTATCTCCTTGCCCGCTATGCAAGGAAGAAGAAACTTGCTAAGTTTGGGCAATATGAATCCATTAAGGATCTGATGCCCGAGGTCTCTAAATATAAGCCCCCATTGAAGCTCGCTCTTGAAGTGGCGGCTTTGGCTTGTCTTGTCTTGGCTCTATGTCGCCCTTGGGGTGGTGTGCATTCGTCAAAGACTGATAAGGAAGGCATAGAAGTTGTGATTGCAGTCGACGTGTCAAACTCTATGCTTGCTTCTTCTACTGCCGACAATTCCGGCACTTCCCGTATGCGTGCCGCTAAGCTCGTGCTCGAGAAGCTTATCAATCGTCTCGATAATGACCGCGTAGGCTTGATAGTTTATGCTGAAGATGCTTATACTCTTATCCCTGTGACGAGCGACTATGTTTCCGCTAAATTATTTCTGAATTCTATTGATCCAACTCAATACGATAATCAAGGCACCAATATTGGAGCAGCAATCGATCGTGCTGTGAAGTCGTTCACCCCTGATGATAATATTGGTAAGTCAATCGTTCTAATCACAGATGCTGAAGAGCTCGATGATGAGGTCGGTGCCATTGATGCTGCTCGTCAAGCTAAGAAAAATCATATTCAGCTTAATGTAGTCGGTGTCGGATCTCCGACTCCGGTAAGAATCCCCACTAAGTCAGGTCCGATGATCAATCCTGAGACTGGCATGCCTGTGGAGACTGCTCTCGACGAGAATCTTGCGGCAAAGATTGCCAGTGCAGGTGATGGCATATATGTGAATGCCTCTAATCCTGATGCTCTCAATGAGCTTGAAAAGCAGATGGACACCGTGAAGAAGTCTGCTCTTGAGACTAACGCTTATGCAGTTCACGACGAACTATTTACCATCTTCGGTTGGATTGCTCTCGTGCTTCTGTTGATTGATGTCTTTATCCTCGATAGAAAGATTCGTTGGCTCGATAAGATTACATTCTTCAAGAAGGAGACAGCTGTAATCCTTCTTATCTTGGTGTCAGCAGCCGGTGCTTTTGATGCTTCTGCTACCACCAACCGTAAGGAGCGTCGCCTTGTTTCGCAAGGCAACGAGCTCTTCCGTGAAGGTCATTATCTCGAAGCCGGCGAGAAATATCAGCAAGCTTTGAAACTCGAACCCGAATCTAAGGAAGCATTATATAATTTAGGTCTCACTTATATCAGGCGTGCCAATGCTGCTCAATCTGATTCTCTGCGTCAGCAACTTGTGAAGGCTGGTGCTGAGGCTATGCAAGCGATTGCTCAAGTAGTTAAGGAAAAACCAAACCTCGCTGCCGATGCTATTTTCAATCTTGGCAACATTGCCTTCAATTCTGAAGACTATGCTCAGGCAGTCCAGATGTATAAGCAGTCGCTCCGTATTCGTCCGGAAGATGAGAAGACTCGACGCAATCTCCGTATAGCTCAGAAGAAACTTAAAAATCAGGATCAAGACCAGGATAAGAATCAAGATCAAGACAAAGATAAGAATCAAGATCAAGACCAAAATAAAGATCAAGATCAGAATCAGGACAAGAACCAAGATCAAAATCAAGATCAACAGCAAAATCAAAACCAAAATCAGCAGCACCAGCAGCAACCTGACATCACCCCTCAGGCTGCCGAGCAGATTCTGCAAGCAATGGAGAATAAGGAAAATCAGACTCGTGCCCGTGTCAACAAGTCAAACAATGGACAAGAAGCTTCCGGACGCTCCAAAAACACTAAGCGCTGGTAATCTCATAGCTGCTATGCTCAAAGAGCTTCCCCATGAGTGTCTGGTAAACTATGGTTGAGAGCTAAATCTCAATTCTCAATAAGATAAGATTATGACCCTATTTAGAAGATACATATTCAGCATCCTTTTGCTCGCAGTCGCGCTGTCTGCGAGTGCTGCCGGTAAGTTTCAGCTCTCTGTCTCCACTCAGACAGGGGGCGACGATATTGAGGTAGGGGAGCAGTTCTACGTATATATGAAACTCGACAATCTCGAAGGAGAGCCATCTGCTCCGGATGTCCCGGGTGCTGTCGTGAAGTATTTCACTCTTAGTAGCCAGTCTTCTTCGATGTCGAGCGTTAATGGAAAGGTGACTCGATCCAGCTCTCGCACATATGTCGCGACTTGCTCAGCTTCTAAAGAGGGTTCCTTTTCAATAGGTCCTTTCACTGTGGATGGAGTCTCAAGCAATAAAGCTTCCTACACTATTGTGAAGGCTGGCGCAGGCTCTCTCTCCAAACTAAAACAGCGTCAGCAGCAACAGCAGCAGAGTCAACAGTCTTCTAATCAGAGTGCTTATTCGCAAGATCCGGATGACCAAAACCAAGGTCCTAAATTTATAGGCAAAGGTAATGAGAAACTCTTCTTGAAGGCATCTGTATCAAAATCTTCTGCATATGAGCAGGAAGCTTTGGTATATACAGTCAAGCTTTATTCGTCTTACGCTCCGATTAAATTTATCGGTGCTACAGAAGCTCCTAAGTTTGATGGTTTTGTGGTGGAAGAGTCTGATGAAACATCTACGTCCTTGCACTATGAGACATACAACGGTCATGAATACGCCACAGCAATCATAGCAAGATACATCATCTTCCCGCAGATGACTGGAAAACTGACCATCAAGGGTAATACCTATACGGTAAGCACTGATGAGCAGGAATATTACGATGATCCTTATTTCCGTATGCTCACAGTGCGCCGACCCATTCAGCTGAATGTGACTCCAAATGATCTTACTATTGATGTCAAGTCTTTGCCCACTCCGCAGCCTGCTGATTTCTCCGGTGCTGTCGGTCAATTCTCTATTTCTTCTTCTCTTCCTTCTTCATCTTTGAAGACCAACCAGCCCGCTTCTATCATATATGATGTGAAGGGAAGTGGCAATCTGAAATATGTCAAGCTTCCTGACTTAAACAACCTTTATCCGAAGCAACTCGAAGTGTTCACTCCTACTACTGAGGTAAATGCTGCTGCAAAGGGTCTCTCAGTATCCGGTAACATTAAGTTTGACTATTCTTTCACTCCGCTTGAAATGGGGGTATACCAGATTCCTGAAGTGGCTTTAGTCTATTTCGACCCGACAACCGGTAGGTATGAAAAGTCGATTGCTAAGGGTTATACTGTGGATGTCGACAAAGGTGCTCTCTCCGAAAAATCCCAAACTAAGAACAGACTGAAATTTGACGATGCTCTTATGCCGGTCGGCAAACTGCATATGGATCATATTTCATATGTCTACACCTTTGGGTACTGGCTTTGGTTTATATTGCCGGCAATAGCGCTTGCAGTCATCATATTTGTATATCGTCGCCATCTCAAGAGTGCTGCCGATATTGTGGGTACTCGTATGCGTAAGGCTGGTAAAGTTGCAGCTAAGAGGTTGAAGAAAGCAGCTGCTTGCATGAAGTCAGGGGATAGAGAGAAATTCTACGATGAGATGCTCATTGCTTTGTGGGGCTATGTGAGCGCAAAACTCAATATCCCTACCTCTGAACTCAATCGCCAGAACGTAGCACAACGTCTCTCAGATGCCGGTGCCTCCGAAGAAAGCATCAATGGTTTGCTAAGTGTCCTCGACGACTGCGAATTCGCTAAATACGCTCCGGGCTCAGGCGAAGACGAACTAAAGCAGGTCTACGAGCGTGGCTCTGAAGTAATCAACTCTTTCGAAGACTCCAATCTGACCACTAAATAATCACTCATTCTCCTTCGATTTTAAGCGTCAACACTGTGCTGAGGGTATCAACCCGAAGTTTCAAATGAAAAAAATAAGAATATGTCTCTAAAATCTATCATATCATTCGCTTTCAGCGTCATCATAAGCTTCTCCGTCTATGCCGTGTCCCCCAACACCGACATAGCCAACCAGCTATATGAATCAGGAGAATACAAGCAAGCCGCCGAAGCTTACCTATCCATTGCTCAAGTAGATGGTTTCTCCCCGGAATTATACTTCAATATTGCCAATTCTTACGCCCAAGCAGGTGACTTAGGCAATGCTATCCTCTATTATTCTCGGGCAAATCGGCTTGATCCCTCAAATAAGCTTATCAAAAACAATCTTGAATACTTTGCCTCTAAGGTTGAAGACTCAAATCGTGCCGAACTCCGTGGAAAGAAAATAAGCGTAGCTCCCGACCACGAGACTTTTTTCCAAACGGTCAATCGCCTAATCTGTGCAGATGTGGCTCCCAACGTTTGGGCTGTTCTGGCTGCTATTCTCTTCATCATCACATTAGTGGCTATTGCTATCTATCTATTCTGTAGCAATGTCAGATTGAGAAAAGTCGGCTTCTTCGGAGGAATTCTGACTTTTTTTGCCAGCATCTTCTTCGTGATCTTCGCCTTCATGAGTGCCTCATACTTTGACTCACACGACACAGCTGTCCTCATGGCTTACAAGACCGAGCTCTTAATCGAACCATCCTCCGATGCAAAGGCTGCCTCCAATCAGCTCTGCCAAGGCACACGCTTTGAAATCATAGCGGAAGAAACTGATGTCCAAGGCCAACCGACATGGTACAAGGTCCGCCTGAACTCCGACATAGAAGGATGGCTCAGAGCTTCCGACCTCGCCATAATCTAATCTCATCATCTCTCCCCATCCTCTCGGCAAAGCCTCCTGACTCCGTCCTCCTACTGACTTCTTCGCCCCTTCCTGACTCCTTCGTCCCCTTCGATAGCAATGTTTGTTCAGGTGTGAGAGGCTCCGCCTCGATTTCAAAGAAAATCAAAGCATCTAAGCAGATTCTGAGAAAAACTTTATAGCTAAGAAAAATCTTCTCTATAATTATTTATCC
>CAMWLX010000048.1 GCA_947175225.1 uncultured Porphyromonadaceae bacterium | reverse complement strand
TCTTTACTCAGTGTGGCTATAGTGATAACTACCGCATTGGTGGTTTTAGGTCAGACTACTGGTACAAAACTGAAGCGAGGCAATGAGGGACCGAAGGATAAAGAGCCTAAAATCGCACTTGCTTATGTGATAGAAACCGGCAAGAGACCCATTGATCCCAACCTTTTTACCCATTTGATATACTCTTTTGCAGAGTTTAACGACGCATGCGACGGAGTAATCATAAAGCATCCGGAAAAGCTACAGGCAATGGCGGATTTAAAGAAACAGAATCCCGACTTGAAGGTGATTCTTGGCGTAGGGGGAGAAAAACGCGAAGGTTTCAGTGAAATGGCTCGCGACAAGAAAAAACGTAAAGCTTTTGTCAAGAATGTCAAGCATATCATCGACTCTCTCAACCTCGATGGGATAGATCTTGACTGGGAATTCCCCACTACCGAGGGTGGTGGACACACTGCCACTCCTAAAGATGACCGGAATTATGTCTCAGTTGTCAAAGATCTAAGAAAAGCATTGGGTCAAGACAAATGGATATCCTATTATTCTAATAATTCCGGAAGCTATATCGACCATAAGAAAATGGTGCCATACGTCAGCTATGTTCATGTGTCAGGCTATAATCTTGCAGTTCCCAAGGATGGTAAACGTGGCTATCACCAGAGTCCTCTATATCCTACCAAGAAAATAGGAGGATGGAGCGTCAGTCAAAGTATCGCAAAGCATATTGATTTAGGAGTTCCAAAGGAGAAAATACTAATGGGAATACCATTCTATGGCCGTGGAAAATCTCCGTTCCCTACATATTTGGAATGTCGCATCTTCGACAAATATACAGGCAATTTAAAGCCCACGTGGGATAATGATGCGCAAGCTCCATATTATGCTGACGAAGAAGGCAACCTTACGATGGGATATGATGATGAACACTCTATTCAAGCAAAATTCGACTTCATAAGGGTAAATGAACTCCCGGGAGTATTCGTATGGCATTATGATGCAGATTTTGACAATCAAGTACTCTCCAAAACAATACAAAAACTCCGAAAATAGTTTATCTATAGAAAAGGTAAATTGAAAGGACACATGGAGATAGACCATGTGTCCTATTTTTTTATGTACCGGGAGAAGTATTATTTATTGAGATTTTCGAGGAAGTTGACTTCGACTATGCGTAGTTCGCTTCCGGTCTTTTCTCCATTCTTGGCTTTGAAGAGGTCGAGTTCGCCGGCTGCCGGTTCCACTACTTCTACGATCTGCCCGAAGGCATCGCTGTCAGCCGTAGCCCCTTTAAGCTTGATGGTTACTTCACGCGATCTGACAGGCTTAGTGTTCAGATGGACATATCCAAGCGAACGTTCGGTGTCGCCACTCCAGATCAATTCATCGCCTGCATATATTTCAAGAGGATATGAACGCTGACGCCATCCTGTAAGCTTGATATTGATTTCATCTATCTCAGCAGGACGCTCCAATTCATATTTGATCCAAGCAGTCTCTAAGCGCCCATCGTTGCGCCATTCGCTCAGTTCATTGTCGTCCCAGCTATTGCCGACATTCTCTTGATTCACGCCGGCGATGGCTGACTTGATTCTGACATCTACCTTCTTATCATAATATGAGGGAGAGGAAGGTGTTGGCCCGCGATCATAACGCGAGGATAATGCGTGAGCAGGGTAATGCTTGCTGAGTCCATTCTTCACTTCTACCGGGATGGTAGTAAATTCCACGCACTCTTCTCCAAGCCCATCAGCTTTAGCTATGAGTTTGACATTGCCAGACTCAGGAGTGGAGCGCAAAAGTACACGGGTGATGCCACACTCCACCGGCAGCGAAGTGGCAAATGCAAAATTATCATCTCCCTGTGCAATACCACCACGCCATTCAGCGGGTCCGGAAAGAGAGAAGTCAATCATGTCATTTGCAAGCGGACAACGCTGACCATTTTCATCCACTACTTCCACCTGGACGATAGCAATGTCTGCCCCATCAGCATAAGTCCCCTCCGGGCCTTGCATCATGGTCAATTTGAGTTTTTTGGGTTCTCCGGCAGTAGTGTGGGAGAATCTGCTTGTCTCCTTTCCATTCTTATCAAATGCAATAGCTTCGATTTTTCCGGGTTCCCATTGGATGCTATCGAATGTAAAGAGGAATTCATAGTCACGCTTCGGTGCTTTCTGAGCCTTTCCATTGACGTAAAGTGCGACACTGTCACCGGTAGAAACAACATATACAGGTTTGATTACATCCGGAGCATAATTCCAATGGCCAATGATATAAGTGTCGTCGCCTTCCACATCTACCCAACCATTCCACATCACATTGTGAACATAATAGGCATCTTTCGGTATTCGCAATGGGTCCACTACGCCGCTTCGGCGATAGTTTTCCGCTCCTCGGCAGTGGGTCTGAGTGTCTGAAAATATAATCTTCGCTCCGCCTGAGTTTACGCGTCTGCCCATACCCGGACGCTCGCGATAAAAATCATACCAGCGGCGCACCATCTCCACTGCAAGCTGGTCTTGATTCTGATTGTAAGCAGAAGCATCTGCGTTTCTATAAAGTGGGCCATCGCCGTGCTTGTGGTAAGGATAACTCCAGTCATCCCAGTATTTACGCAGGCCTTCATCGCGGCAATACTCTGTCTGCACCATAGGATGATGCTCGCTCAGATTGACATAAAGCATTTCGCCGCCATATTCAGCCTCGCGGATGTCGAGCATTTCACGCGAACCTATAGCTCTTCCGCCATATGGGTCATATTGATCGCGTATCTCTCGCATCTCAATCATGTGGTCGCGTGAGATGGATTCATTTCCGCTTTCGTAGAAGATTACACTCGGATGATTGCGGAAATAGATGATCATGTCGCGCATCAGCTCCTTACGCTGTCCCCATCTGCGGTCGTTGACATCTTTTTCAGAGTCGCCGGCCGGAAGCATCTGCATCACTCCTACGCGGTCGCATGATTCAGCATCCTGTTTCCAAGCGGTCACATGCATCCAACGGAAGAAATTGGCATTGTGATCAATCAGCATGCCGTTGGAGTAATCGCTCATCCATGGCGGAACCGACATGCCGACACCGGGCCATTCATTGCTTGTGCGCTGGGCATAGCCTTTCATCTGGAGCACACGGTCGTTGAGCCAGATTTTGCCGTCGCCGAAACGTGTCTTCCTGAAGCCGGTGCGGGTAGTCACTTCATCAGCAGTCTTTCCGTCTACGATAAGGCGAGTCTTGACATCATAGAGATATCCATAACCCCAGCTCCAGAAATTCAAGCCGGTCAAAGTGTCGGAAGCAGCCAGCGTCACAGTCTCCCCGGGGGAGACTTTCACCGGCGCACTGCTGAAGTTGCCAATAGTTTTGCCATCGGCATCTATCACTTCCACATCATATCCTACTGTCACAGTCTTTTTTGACTCATTCTTGACTTCACTTTCAGCATTGATGGTAGCCTTCCGACTTGCTACATCAATATCTGTCGCATAGATATATGTGCCGGTAGTGCCAAGATTGCTATATAAAGGGAGTGTCTGATATATATTGTCAGTGGTATGGAGCCAGACATTTTTGGGAATGCCCCCATAATTGACATTGAAGTTCCTGTCGTTCCATTGATAGCGCTGATTCGTCTCTCTCTCATGATAAGTCCAACTATTGTCAACTCTTACTGCCAATACATTCTCCCCTCCATAATTGATATACGGAGTGAGGTCAAAGCCTACAGCCATGACTCCATTTTCATGGTAGCCAAGAGGATGCCCGTTGAGGAAGAAGTCAGCTCCCTGGCGCACTCCTTCAAACTCGACAAACACTTTCTGCCCTTTAGCTTCCTTTGGAAGTTTAAAATGCTTGCGATACCATACCACAGTATCTGTCAATTCTGCGATCGGCACTTTAAATGCCTCATCCTCGTTGAACGCACGCGGCAGCGTGACATTCTTCCACTCCTTGTCATCATGTGCCTTTAGGTCAGCCCCTTTGATATCACCTACTTTGAGCAGCCAATCGCTATTGAAGTTATACTTCTCGCGAGGAGCAGCCCAAAGGGCAGTGATGGCTGACAACAACAAAGCAGAGGTAACAAAGAAAATTTTATTCATAATAAGGTTATTCTTTAACATTAGGGACGCACGAGCACGAGCTGTACGTCCCTATAAACATGATTTGCAAATATTTGAGATTAAAAAGTATCAAATCTGTAGACGATGGTGCGGTGGTAAGGAACATCCGGGGAGATAATTGGAGAAGGGAATGCTGCGCGGCTTGGAGCATCGGGGAATCCTTGAGCTTCCATTGCTACCCCCTCATAGTCCTCATAGCTGCGTCCCGCTACATTAGCGGGGCTTCCTGCAAGATAATTGCCGGTATATATCTGCACACCCGGCTGGTCGGTAAGCACTGTCATGCGCCGACGAGACTTCGGGGATCGAAGAATACATGCCTCACGAAGTTCTCCATTCGGGCCATCGATGCAGAAGCAATGGTCGTAGCCCTTGCCATATTTCAACGGAGTGAAATCTTTATTGATATCCTGTCCGAGGGTCTTGAACTCTGTGAAATCCATTGGAGTAGCTGCCACTGGAGCCATCTCCCCGCTTGGAATAAGAGTCTCATCGCCCGGGAGGAAATAAGCAGCATTCAGCTTAAGCTCGTGGCCAAGTACAGAATTAGGCTCTGCGCCATCTGCACCTTCAAGATTGAAATAAGCATGGTTGGTGAGATTGACCACTGTCTTGGCATCAGACTTAGCTGAGAGGTCGATTGTCAGTTCGTTGTCATCATTCCAAGTATACTTCACTTCAGCTGTAAGATTTCCTGGATAGCCCATCTCTCCATCTTTTGAATGATAGCGGAAAAGCACGCCATCAGGCACTTCTTCCGATTCCCAAATCTGATTTTGGAACCCTTTCGGGCCCCCATGCAGATGGTTCGGACCATTGTTGATCGGAAGATCGTAGGTGATGCCATCTATCTGAAGCTTGCCTTTGCAGATACGGTTGGCATATCGTCCCGGAGTCTTGCCGGCACATGGCCCATCTGCCAGATAGTCGGCAGGATTAGCGTAGCGGATCGTCACATTCTCGATATTGCCATTAGCATCAGGAACTGACACTTCTGTAATGCCTGCTCCAAGTGAGGACAGCTCTACTGAAGCTCCTTTGGCATTCGTAAGTCTGTATAGTGTCACCTCCCCAATAGGAGAGGCGACTTTGCGGATTGTAGTTTCCATATCGGATCAGTCGAGTTTGCGAGCACCGTCAGAGATAACCACGTCGTAGATCATAGGAGCATGACCATATTTATCCTCGAAACGCTCTGTGATTTCCTCTACAAACTTGTCGTGGAGGTCATTCTTCACGAGGTTGATGGTGCAGCCACCGAAACCGCCACCCATGATACGGCTGCCGGTCACGCCAAGTTTCTTGGCCTCATCATTGAGGAAGTCGAGCTCAACGCAGCTTACCTCATAGTCTTTGGAAAGACCCTCATGAGTCTCATACATCTTCTTGCCCACAGTCTCGTAGTCGCCGGCAACGAGAGCATCGCAGACAGCGAGTACGCGAGCCTCTTCGCCGATCACAAACTTAGCACGCTTGTAGTCTTCCTCAGAGATCTTATCCTTGATGGCGTCGAGCTCTTCCATTGTAGCGCCACGGAGTGATGGACGTCCAAGAGCAGCCGCTACACGCTCGCAGCTTTCGCGACGCTTGTTGTAGGGAGAGTCCTTAAGCTCATGCTTCACTCTGGAATCAACAAGCACAAGGCGGTAGTCTTCCGGATTGAAGGGGAAATATTCATATTCTGAGCTGCGGCAGTCAAGACGCATAAGGTTTCCCTTCTTGCCCATTACGGAAGCGAACTGGTCCATGATGCCACACTTCACGCCGCAGTAGTTGTGCTCAGTGCTCTGGCCGATGCGCGCGAGTTCAAACTTATCGATCTTATTGTCGTTGAAGAGATCGTTGAGAGCGAATGCGAAGCAGCTTTCAAGAGCAGCTGAAGAAGAAAGACCTGCACCAAGAGGAACATTGCCTGCAAACACAGCGTCGAAACCTTCTACCTTACCGCCGCGCTTGATTATCTCACGGCATACGCCAAAGACGTAGCGTGCCCAGCTCTGAGAAGGAGCATCTTCTTCATTGAGCCCAAATTCAGCATAGTCGTCGATGTCGATAGAGTATACGCGCACTTTGTCGGTGCCATTAGGCTTGATTTCTGCCATGATCACCTTGTCGATGGCGCCGGGGAATACATAGCCCTCATTATAGTCAGTGTGTTCGCCAATGAGGTTGATGCGGCCTGCAGAAGCATACATTGTGCCGTGGTCGCCGAAGCGCTGTAGGAAAAGCTCGTTGATTTTTTCTTTCATAATTAATGTTATTTAAATTTTGAATTTTAGAATAATTGAGAATTGAGAATTGAGAATTGAGAATTGAGAATTGCTTTGGCTCATCAGATTATGCATTATGAATTATGCATTATGCATTATTCTACGGGGATGGTCAGTTTTGCCGGCTTTAGTCCTTTGGATTTGGCTTCGAGAGTCAATGCACCCGGATTATCGCCACTCTTCACTATGACAGTTGCAGCTCCGCTGAAGAGATCCATTACGGGTTTGTTGAAGTCGCGTAGTGAAGTGGGATCGCCGTTGGCTGTTGCACGGAAAGTTCCATCCCCTGTCACCTTGAATGAAACCTCAGGCTCTGCATCTGGAACCACATTTCCATCCTTATCCACGACTTGCACTGTCACATACGCAAGGTCATCGCCATTGCCTTGAAGTGCGGTCCGATTGGTAGTAAGCTTGATGGCATAGGGCTTGCCGGTAGTGCGGACTACGGCTTCTCCGGCTACAGAGCCATCGGCATTGTATGCCACAGCCTTGACCTCTCCGGGTTCATATACAGTCTCATTCCACATCAGTCGATAGCGGTTCATATTGGAAGAGTCATTTTTCTCGCGTATACCCTGGCTCTTGCCGTTGATGAAAAGCTCTGCCTTAGGAGCATCCGTGTATACGAATACAGGAGTCACTTCCCCTTCGCGTCCTTTCCAGTTCCAATGTGGAAGGATGTGGAGGGTATGGTCTTTTTCGTTCCATTTGGAGCGGTAGAGATAGAAGCGGTCTTTTGGGAGTGATGCGAGGTCGAAGATGCCAAAATATGAGCTGTGGCTTGGCCATGCATCAGTATCGTAGGGGGATGGCTCTCCAAGATAGTCGAAGCCGGTCCATACGAATTGCCCCATATCCCAAGGATAATCGTCGGCAGCTGCAAAGTCATCGTCCGGCAGGTTGCTCCATGAGCAATACTCCACGTCGTAGCCTGAGCTTTGGTTGCCTTCGCGAGTCACACCGTGAGCCTTTGTCACCGGGAAATAGTATTTGCCACGACTTGATACAGTGGATGCTGTCTCTGACCCAAGCAGAATATTTTGGGGGAGTTTCCCGATTGCATCCTTATACATGTGGACACGATAGTTGAAACCCGGGACATCGAGGGGAGCCGCAAAACCGTTTGTCGTCACAGCCTTCACTTGGTCCATGCCGCAAGTCACAGGGCGTGTCGGGTCTTCACGATGCACTATGTCTTGAAGGAATGTGAGTTCTTTCAGGCCGTCGGGTCCCCACTGGGAGGGGACTTCGTTGCCAATCGACCACATTACGACAGATGGATTGTTGCGGTATTGACGCACCATATTTTCCACGTCACGCTCTGCCCAATCGTTGAATATTGTTCCGTAGCCATTCTTTGATTTTGGGCGGAATCCCCAGTCGTCGAAAGGCTCGAGCATCATCATTAGTCCGAGTTCGTCGCAAAGCTCCACGAGTTCGGGGGCAGGCATATTGTGGGCAGTTCGCACCGCATTTGCACCCATATCCTTAAGCAGCTCAAGTTGATGGCGGAGAGCAGACTTATTTACTGCAGCCCCAAGCGGACCAAGGTCATGATGGTTGCAGACCCCTTTGAACTTAATCTTCTCTCCGTTGAGGAAGAAGCCCTCGCCGGCTCTCACTTCCACGCTACGGATGCCAAAGCGAGTAGAATATTCATCTGCGGTCTTACCGTCGACGATAACTTTTGTTGTAGCACGATAGAGCGCAGGATTCTCAGGATTCCAGAGGTCCGGATTATCGACACGGAAGTTTTGGTTGAGATTGACTCCGGGATAAATCTTATATTCATGAGTGTCTGAGGCCACCACTTTTCCATCGGGAGCAGTAATATCAGTTGAGAGTGTGACAAGCTCCCCCTTATTGACACCTTCGAGCGAAGTGGCGAGATGGACGGTAGCATATTCCTTGCTGACGTAGGGAGTCGTTAGCTGAGTGCCCCAGACAGGAACATGTACCTTGTCGGTAGCAAGCAACTTTACATTGCGGTAGAGACCGGCACCGGGATACCATCTGGAAGACATTGGCTTATTTTCAAGAGAGACCTCAAGCCTGTTCTCGCCGGCTTTCACCAATGGAGTGACATCTACATAGAATGAATTGTAGCCATAGGGCCAGACCGTGGCGAGCTTGCCATTGACATATACGTGGGCATTGCTCATCGCTCCATCGAATATGAGCGAGTAATTGCGGTCAGGAGTGTCAGGGATACTTAAGGTAGTGGAATAAAATCCTTTGCCTACATATGGGAGTCCGCCGGTACGTCCGGTCTTCCATGTGGCTACGTTCTCGCCATTCTGCTTGACAGCGACTTTCTGAATGTCGTTCTCGCGATCAAACGGTCCGTATATTGCCCAGTCATGCGGAACGGAGACGGGCTGCCAACGTACTGAATCCTGAGAGAAGTTCCAGTCCTTAAGTATGGTCTCAGTCCTTTCCGATGCATAGGATGCAAGCGCAAAGATAGAGAGTGCTGCGCAGATTATTTTCTTCATCAGCTTGGTATGTCAATTTTAGGGTTATCAGGTAAATGCAGGGGGCGCAAAGGAGCTGTGAACGCAAAAAGTATTCACTGCGCCACTACGTTCTGCAAAAGAATAGACAAAGATAATCAAAAAAATATGACATACCAAATAAATCGGGAAATAAAATATTTTTTTGAATTAAATATTAGCTATAACCGATTAACGATTAACGATAATGTCACTAAATTAAGATAGTTTAAGACGCTTAATGACGCGCACGGAGTGCGCTAACTACATTGCTTGACGCCGTAAATTGGTCTTAATTTAGTGACATTGCGATTAACGATTAACTGTCAATTTTTACTTTGCATCGCCCGATGGTTGCATAGGACAAGCGAGGTTTCTGCGCTAAGGGGGGAAATGAAAAATTTTGAAATAAAAAAGAGCGCCTTGAATCTGCACATTATATAATGCGGATTCAAAGCGCTCTTAGTGTATATAGGGATGTGGGATGTATTCATATTTTATACAGCGGGCCGGGAAGCCCGCTGCTCCATACCCGCCACCTTTGGCGGGGAGAGCATAGGGCGCCGGATGCGGTCATGCCGGGGCCGTCAGGGTCGATGCTCTTTTGTCAAATCATAATGCGCAATGCATAATTCATAATTATGGAGATAGCGGGCGCGTTTGGGCCTCAGTCCTGTCAGCATAATTATGCCTTATGCATTCGGGTATGCATTGATTGGTCGGCTTTGGGAAAAGGAAGCCCTTCGGGCAAAAGTCGCAAGCGACTTTTACGGGGGACAAACCATTCTTCTCTTGGAAGAGCCGGTGGGAGGTGGCAATATGTCATTGTGCTCTTTCCGGGCTTCGGATGGATTGGGGTTGGCTTTTGATGGCAGGCCGGGAAGCCTGCCGTTCCATACTGAGTCCGGCACGGTGCGGGCGCGTGTGGGCCTCAGTCCACCGTGAGGAAGTCAATGCGAAACTACTTGATTTCATTTGGCAATGATTTTTGTTTCCGGGTACAAAGTTAGTGAGGATTTTTTTTGGAATCCCCTTATCTTGATAATTAATTTACTCAACTTTGGCATGCTCGAAAATCTCGCGCAGAGGCCGCAGAGGAGGAGGGGGGCACAGAGCAAATCTATAAATTTTATTATTGTTCTAATGAATTAATTCTTTGGGGCTATCTTCTTCTTGCCTCCTTGGATGTAGAGCTGGCCAGGGGCAGGGGTGCTGATGCGGCGGCCCATAATGTCATATATTGAAGTATAGTCCTTTGATGGCTGTGTGATATCATACACCACGGATAGGTCTCCGATAATAGGAATATTGGAACTTTCATCACCATAGACGGTCCTTCCATCCGCGCTCAATAGTCGGTTGAAGATGTGATCCATGCAGGGGCAGGTAGGGAGGTAAAGAAAGTTGATGGAGGTAAGACATCCATATTCACTGTCAATGCCTACTCCTTCCACCATCGGCAGTTCGAAATCGTCATATCCCTCCGGAGATACCAGCAAGCGGCGACATTGCTCTCCGTCAATCTCTATGGATTCAACCGACTTGACGTTATAGACCATTTCATGGGCTTCATATCCAGTCAAATGAAGTCCATTATAAGAATCTCCTTCCTTGCAGGTGAAATCATAGAGGAGCTTTTCTTCCAGATCAGCAGGATGCGCATCATTACCATTAGGAATATAGAGAATATTGTGCCAATCGTCACCAAAAAGCCCTTCATTGCAGATAAGGGTATAGACCTTGCCGTCTTCCTCTCGAAGGTAGCCTTCATGCTTGTAGTAATTCTCATCCACATCAAAAACATATGCCTTACCCTCTGCATCAAAGTCATAACTTGCCTTACGGAATGATACAAGCCGGTGATAGGTCTTGCCGTTGATTTCCTCCGGTCCGTCAAATTTTTCATAAAACACCGTCCTTTTAGTCCAATTAACTGAGACATGTTCCCAAATGCGGTCGTAGCGGATGATTGACTGGTATTCCTCGGCTGCCACTGATATAGAAGTCATGGTGATGAAACATAAAAATAGGAATAGCCTGTCTCTTGATGTCATAGTAAAATCTCTCTTCATATAAATAAATCTTGGTTAATAAAATATGTTATGTTAATCTCTCTTATGGCATGTCAGGATGTGCCTGAAAGCACAAGCACATCCTGACTTTGCAAATTTATAAAATATTATCGGATTTTCAAAATTATTTAATCACCTTGCTGTAAGTCCGTAAAAAACTTACGCGAAGGCGCAAAGGACAGGTGTGCGGATTTGCGTGAGGGAATTAGGACGCACGAGCCGTGCGTCCCTACAAGGTCTTCGATGGGATGGATGTATATATTGAATTAAGAACAACGTGGAGAGGCAGGAAAGACTTTTTTAAGACAACGAAGGGAAGACTGTGAGTCTTCCCTTCATGATAATATGATTGTCTGACGAGGATTATTCCTTGCATTTGGCGGCGATGAACTGGCGGTTCATGCGGCCGATGTTGTAGAGCTTGATGTTCTTGGGGCATTCAGCTGAGCAGGCACCGGTGTTGGTGCAGTTGCCGAAGCCGAGTTCATCCATCTTTGCAACCATAGCGCGGACACGACGATCTTTTTCCACTTCGCCCTGCGGGAGGAGTGAAAGCTGGCTGATCTTTGCGCTGACAAAGAGCATTGCAGAGCCGTTCTTGCAGGCAGCCACACATGCGCCGCAACCGATACAGCTTGCAGAATCCATGGCCTCGTCGGCATTCACCTTGGAGATGGGAAGGTCGTTGGCATCCTGAGCACCACCGCAGTTGAAGCTTACATAGCCGCCTGCCTGCTGGATCTTATCGAATGCGTTACGGTCTACCATAAGGTCCTTGATCACAGGGAACGCAGCAGAACGCCATGGCTCCACAGTGATAGTCTCGCCGTTCCGGAAACGACGCATATAGAGCTGGCAAGTAGTTGCCCCTGTAGCCGGACCGTGAGGATGTCCGTTGATATAAAGCGAGCACATACCGCAGATACCTTCGCGGCAGTCATGATCGAATACGATTGGCTCCTGTCCTTCTTCCACAAGAGTCTCGTTAAGGATGTCGAGAGTCTCAAGGAAGGAAGTGTCGGGAGTAGTCTCGACATTTTCGTAAGTCACGAATCCACCTTTGGCCTTTGCATTAGCCTGACGCCAAACGCGGAGGTTGACTTTCATAATATTTTCTTCCATTGTCTGATTTCAGTTTTGAGTGGATTTATGACTTATAGTTACGGGTCTGAACCTTGATAGCCTCATAGTGGAGAGGCTCGATGATCTGCTCAGGAGCCTTGTCTGCACCCTGATATTCCCAGCATGATACGTAGAAGTAGTGTTCATCATCACGCTTAGCTTCCCCTTCCTCAGTCTGGTATTCCTCGCGGAAGTGACCACCGCAAGACTCGTTGCGGGAAAGAGCGTCGTAAGCCATGAGCTTGCCCATAGTGATGAAGTCGTTGAGGCGGAATGCCTTGTCAAGCTCGATGTTCATGCCTTCGATTGATCCCGGGATAAAGAGATCTGTGTCGAATACCTTGCGGAGATCATCAAGTTTCTTGATAGCAGTTTTCAGGCCTTCAGCCGTGCGGCCCATACCTACATATTCCCACATGATGTGGCCGAGTTCCTTATGGATAGAGTCTACGGAACGCTTGCCCTTAATATTCATGAGCTTCTCCTGCACCTCGCGGCACTTCTTCTCGCACTCTTCAAATTCAGGAAGGTCTGTCGAGAAATGAGGCACTGTGATCTGGTCGCTCAGGTAGTTCTGGATAGTGTAAGGAAGCACGAAATAACCGTCGGCGAGACCCTGCATGAGGGCGGAAGCGCCAAGACGGTTGGCACCATGGTCGGAGAAGTTGCACTCACCGATAGCGAAGAGACCCTTCACAGAAGTCTGGAGCTCATAGTCTACCCAGATGCCACCCATTGTATAGTGGATAGCCGGGAAGATCATCATCGGGTTGTAGTATTTCTGGCCGTCGATTTCCTTAGCAAGCTCTCCCGGGTTAACATCGGTGATTTCCTCATACATATCGAAGAGGTTGCCATAACGCTGACGTACTACGTCGATACCGAGACGGTTGATAGCCTCAGAGAAGTCGAGGAATACAGCAAGGCCGGTATTGTTTACGCCATAGCCCTTGTCGCAACGCTCTTTGGCAGCGCGGGAAGCCACGTCACGCGGAACGAGGTTGCCGAATGCCGGATAGCGGCGTTCGAGATAATAGTCGCGGTTTTCTTCCGGGATATCACTGCCCTTGATTTCGCCACGCTGGAGCTTCTTGGCATCCTCAATGTCTTTCGGCACCCAGATACGCCCATCGTTACGGAGAGACTCAGACATAAGGGTAAGCTTAGACTGCTTGTCGCCGTGAACGGGGATACAAGTCGGGTGGATCTGAACGTATGCCGGGTTTGCAAAGTAAGCCCCCTTGCGGTAGCAAGCCATAGCAGCAGAGACGTTGCAACCCATAGCATTGGTAGAAAGGAAGTATGTATTTCCGTAGCCACCGGTAGCGATAACTACTGCGTGAGCTGCAAAACGCTCGAATTCGCCTGTCACGAGGTTCTTAGCGACGATGCCGCGAGCGCGAGGCACTCCATCCTTATCCTTGATGAGGACCACATCGTGCATCTCATAGCGGTTGAAGCTCTTCACCTTGCCGAGGTGGATCTGGCGGTTGAGAGAGCTGTAAGCTCCGAGAAGGAGCTGCTGGCCTGTCTGGCCCTTAGCGTAGAAAG
>CAMWLX010000047.1 GCA_947175225.1 uncultured Porphyromonadaceae bacterium | reverse complement strand
GCATAAATTTGGAGAATTTAAGAGATTTTAGACCTCTATGGTTTATATTATTTCAAAGATGGCAGTGAATCAGAGCCATTCTCATTATCAAAGCCATTCTATACAAAACATATGTAATGTGACCTCAATATGCTACCCAGCCGGGCGAACCGTATGTATCAGGGTGACAAAGGGAAAGTTTCAACGACTGCGAGCCATATCCAAGATAGTTTTGCTTGTAATTATTGAATTCTTCTGGATTCAATGGGCGTACGAGACGCATCATCCCACTGCGGCCGGATACTGCAGTAATCCGAATTGAACTTATGCAATCATTATTTATGTAAAAAATCCGGATTGCATCAGCATTATTTCCGTCACTTGATAAAAAATATCCATAAGTAGCTAAACCGCTATCACCCACACTATCACAATCATACGGTAAGTAACAACATATTGGGATGTTAGTCTTTCCGGCTTTAGCTGCCAGATCCGATACAAAAAACATCCTCATTTTTGATACTTTTAATTTGCCTTGCCAAAGACTGATGTTATTTTCATCGGGCAATCTCCAATTTGAAAGACCATCTTCTTCATAGAATGGAGAAGTTTTTTCAGTAGAATTAATATTTGAGCCATATGCATACATCAGCAACCAGTCTGATGCATCTGTCCATTCTGTATTCTTTAGTGTCTTTCCCATATACATGGAGTGGAAATCTTCACTCGATAATGAATTAGCGTCTTTATATTTAAACGGAATCGTCAAAGAATAAAACATAATTTGAGAGTAATTATATGCTTGGAGTTTACTGCCATCTTTGCGTCTACCGACATAATCTTTAAAAGAAGCCCCCGGTCCGGTGTCCTGCACATTACGGTCTTGGATCAACCATGCTTGTCCACTGCCGTCTGTCAATATCACATCATCTATTATAATGCGTCTCGGTTTGATCGTAAGTTCATAGACCACCTCAGTGCCATTGGCATAGATTGAAAGGTTTCTGACAATGGCCGGATCATCAGGAGCCATAGCACCCACAGATATATACACTATATCATCTTTTGATGCGGAGAATTGATCACTGAATCCAATCACCTCTTGCTTCGTCATTTCTTTTTTAGATGTCAATGAGTATACACTGCCTGAATTTTTACCTGTAGAAGTGTGTAGAAACGAATTAGTACAATATACATAATCAGCATGAGGAGAGTTAGACACACATCCTTCCAACGGCCATTCTAATTCAGAAGAAATCGAAAGTGACGAAGGCGTTCCCATCGCTTCGTTGACATAGACTCTGAAAGGAATGTCGATGAAAGAGTTGAAACAATTTGGATCAAACCCATCGATTTCTATTGTTTTTTTGTCATGGTCTATCTTTACACGCTCATCGGAAAGAGGGAGAATAGAAAATGGCAGATTGGTAGGCTCTACAGGCTCATAAGGTTTTTCTTCTGCAATATTTTGTAACAATGGGATGTTGACTTCAAGTATTCTTCCTTCTTTTGTCGTAGCAGATACGCGGCATATTCCTGACAGGGGCTTCTCAAAATTATTCACACCATAAGGGCCAACCACTATTTGACTGTCTGACAATCTTGCAACATTGAAAGCAGATTCCGACTCATCATTGTCGGCGATATACTCTGCTGTCCAATCAAGTCCTTTAGAAGTAAGCACCTTAATCTCTAAATTTTCAGGAGCATTTCCGTCAAACTCAAGTTTTCCACCTTTTGACACTATAATGAAATTGCCATCATCATCCATAGCATAGTTGCCGGCTTCAAGAGCCCAATCCTCAACTACGGAAAGCACAATCGGGGACTCAGCAGCTGCATACGCCTCTTCCGGAGTTGACGCCCCTCTCCCTTTGACCGATTGGATTGTCACGACATATTTAGTATTGGGTTTGAGTTCAGCCAAACCTCCTTTCATGCCTATATTGACACGATAATATGTTGACTCAGAGTCGCCGGCATATTTTGCTTGTATGATCAAAGCAGTGGATTCTTTATCATTTGCACTTGAGTCATAGCATACTGATGGAAAGCAATATAAAGCCTCTGTCAATTTTTGTATTCCGATTTCGTCCGGATGCTCTACATCAACAAAACGAACTTCTTCGGAATTCACTCCATCTCCAGCCAAAACTCCTCGTACGGAACCCAATCGGTTGCCGATTTGATTTAAAGAAACAGTGACCGGCACTTCATCACGCCAGTTACAGAGCGCTACCCTTTCTACAAGAAAAGCATCTTTCACGATGTTGACCAAATCAACACGTGCTACCGCTCTTCTGAAGGATAAAGAAGCCGAAATCTTATACGATCCATTTTCCATTGAATATCGGAAAATAGAACTATCAGTCGGGCTGCCACTCATTGGAAGCAGCATCATATTTTCAGAGGTGATACATGATGCAGTATGCAATTTCAATGGTGATTTAACAGACTCCGAAGCAGAGCCGCACCAAGATTCGAGATAATTTCCGAACGATTCAAACCCTGAAGGCGTGTAATAGTCGGCATTTGCCACGGCAAGAAGCTGATAGTCTGTATTAGGCGAAAGGCGCAAAGGCATCTTAAACTGGAGCAATCCGGGATTGGAAGCATCCACATCAGCTCTCACGGCAGCCACCGGGACTTCACTCATCAGTGAGGCAGTGGCAGAGTAAAACAAAAGGTAGGCATGATCAATTTCTGATTCAATGCCTGAGGAATTTTCTGCCTTGGTAGTTACGATATGATCTATAGAAAATGAAATCAAAGCATCGCCTGCTCCGCAATCGAATACGCTTCGGCTGCGGAGATCATCTGCACACCCGGAAATTATAAATAAGACCAGTGTGCATATAAGAGATATCAGTAAGCTTTGCTTTGAAATCAGAAACATTACAGGTCAACATTTTGGTTCACTTCATCCCAATCGGCAATTGATATGGAAGCTGAAATCCAAGAGTGACCTTCTGCATCCAGCACTGCAGCAGGATTAGAAGGACGAAGCAACGCTTCAGAGCCAAACCCAAGACTCTTGACCGACTTTATATTGACTTTATAGAATTTATTTCGCATCACCTTTATAGTGCTCTTATCGGAATCTCCGGAAGTTTCCTGATGAGCAATATTGACGCGATAGTATGCGTAACCATCATTAAATGTTATGACCTCAAACTGCGCAACATTATCTGCTTCAGTTATGACCGAACCTGCCCGGAGCGGACTGTCAGTCTGAGAAACTGTAATAGTCGATGAGTCTCCATTATTAAGAGAATTCATATATCTGTTAGCATCCTCCTGTGTTTTAAAAGCGATGATGTGTTTGGTAGCATTATCCAATGCATAATCCACCACTCCATTCGTCTTGTCTTGAATTGCCACTGCATAATATGTAGTAGAAGGTGTGGGAGTTTCATCTAAGGTCTTTACTGAAGAAGTGGCACTATCGAATGTGTAATATTTTACGGGTGTGGTGGCATAACGTATGCTGAGGAAAGTCGTATTGCCACTGACAGGTTTCTGCACTATATTTTCCGACATATACTCACATCCGTCAGCTGTGAAGTCAGAAGACACTGCATTGGTATAATTTGCAGTCTCACGAAGAGAATAATAATCGTAGGTGCCATTATTATTGCCATCGACAAACGACTCAAACACATCCGAACCGTTATGAAGCACCCTCATTCTTTCGCTGAGTTGGCAAGCCTTGAAAGATGCATCTCCAAAATTGATGCCGAATGAGGAGCCATCTATCCCCGCACTTTTCACTTGCGCCTTAGCTATAAGCCTTACGAGCTTAATTTCAAAGATATTTGATGCCGGCAACTCATCTTCAGAAGCAGCAATCATCACTTGCTGCTCTGAGCTTTTACCTATCATGACAAAGCCATCAGAGGTATTTAGATTTGCCAAAGAAGATATGAAAACGGAATTTTCATAATTAGTGATCGAAGTGCCTACTGCCGGATTGACATTAGACCTGGCTGCCACCACATAAATGGTCTTAAGGCCATTAGAAACTTCAAGATTCACAGTATTGGTGCCGGCTGCCACTGCTACCGACTTATTTATTTCAAGTTCCTCCTTTTCATTGAATACGAGAACTGTGACTTTCTTTATTTCCTTTTCTGCGGAGGTTGATAATTCTCCGGCCCTCGTCTCCTCTATGCCCAATCGAAGCTGGATGGTGGTGATAGCAGTCTTTTCACTTGATATAGTGATATCAAATGGATTTGGGTCACTTGAGCAAGATGTTACAAACGGGAATACAGCTGCAGTCATCAGACTTAGAGCTACGAATCTTGATAGTTTCATGGTGGGATGGTTTAAGGGGATTTCTATCGCATTGTTTGGGAAGGAGAGGTAGTCAGGATCTCACGATGAGTAAAAAGACTTCTGAGAAATCATGAGATCCATGTGGGAAGGGGCATTTATTAGTCGAGTTTGAGGACAGCAAGGAAGGCTTTCTGTGGCACCTCTACCCTGCCAATCTGCTTCATGCGCTTCTTGCCTTCTTTTTGCTTTTCGAGCAATTTGCGCTTACGGCTGATGTCGCCGCCATAGCACTTCGCAGTGACGTCTTTACGGACAGCTTTCACAGTCTCTCGGGCTATGACCTTTGTTCCTATAGCTGCCTGAATAGCTATATCAAACTGCTGGCGCGGAATCAGCTCCTTGAGTTTCTCACACATTCTTCTTCCGAATTTCACAGAGTTGTCAGCATGAGTAAGCGTTGAAAGAGCATCGACACTTTCCCCATTTAGAAGAATGTCGAGTTTCACGAGATTGGAGGGGCGGAAATCGTGGATATGATAGTCAAAGCTTGCATAACCTTTTGAAATAGACTTCAGTTTGTCGTAGAAGTCAATCACGATCTCACCAAGCGGCATATCGAAAGTAATCTCCATTCGGTTGCCCGAAATGTATTCCTGCTTAATTAGCTCTCCACGTTTTCCGAGACAAAGAGTCATTATAGGACCGATAAACTCAGCAGCAGTAATGACTGTGGCGCGGATATATGGCTCTTCGATATGGTCGATGAGAGTGGGATCAGGCAGCCCGGAAGGATTGTGAACTTCCATCTTGTTGCCTTTCTTATCATAGACAAAATAGGAAACGTTGGGGACAGTCGTAATCACATCCATATTGAACTCCCTGCCGAGACGCTCCTGTATGATCTCCATGTGGAGCAGCCCGAGGAAACCGCAGCGGAAACCGAACCCGAGGGCAGCTGACGATTCCGGTTGGAAAGTAAGGGAAGCATCATTGAGCTGGAGCTTTTCGAGCGAAGCACGCAGATTCTCGAAGTCTTCAGGATCAATTGGGTAAACACCCGCGAAGACCATCGGTTTCACTTCCTCAAAACCCTCGATTGCCTTGTCGCAAGGGCGGTTGACATGGGTGATCGTATCTCCCACCTTCACCTCTTTAGAAGTCTTTATGCCTGATATGATGTAGCCTACATTGCCGGCGGAGAGTTCCTTACGTGGCGAAAGATCAAGCTTTAGAACTCCGATCTCGTCTGCATGATACTCCTTGCCGGTGCTGACAAACTTCACGAAGTCGCCGGTGTGGATTGTGCCATTTACAATCTTAAAGTAGGCAATGATGCCACGGAAAGGATTGAAGACAGAATCGAAGATGAGAGCCTGCAGCGGAGCCTCCGGGTCACCTTTTGGTGCCGGCACACGCTCAACAATAGCCTTCAAGATTTCATCCACACCCATACCGGTCTTACCGGAAGCCCGTATGATTTCCGAGCGGTCGCATCCTAAGAGATCCACAATCTGATCCTCGACTTCATCGGGTTTTGCACTGTCGAGGTCACACTTGTTAATGACCGGTATAATCTCAAGATTATTGTCGATTGCCATGTAAAGGTTTGAGATGGTCTGGGCCTGTATGCCCTGACTGCCGTCGACAATAAGCAAAGCCCCTTCGCAGGCAGCGATGGAGCGCGACACCTCATATGAGAAATCGACGTGTCCCGGGGTGTCAATAAGGTTGAGGGTATAGTGTTCGCCGTCGAGCTGATAGTCCATTTGTATGGCGTGGCTTTTGATTGTGATGCCACGTTCACGCTCAAGATCCATGTCGTCGAGCACTTGCGCCTCCATGTCTTTGGCGGCTATAGTGTTAGTGCGTTCGAGGAGTCGGTCGGCAAGAGTAGACTTGCCGTGGTCGATATGGGCTATTATGCAGAAATTGCGGATATTTTTCATATTTACGTGTAAATTGGCTACAAATTTACAATTTTTTTTTCAGAATATGAATTATTTCTCCGAAAAATATTGTATTTTGGGCATAGGATGCCCGAAGCGTGCGTCTTTAAGGCTTGGTGTGTTGATACCAGTCGAGAGATTCATAGTAAGTTTCAGCCTGCCGGGTTGAAGTCCCCGGGAAGTGGCATGAGAGGCCGGAGTATTGTGCAGGGTCAAATGCATTCTGGGTGCCGTTGAAATTTTTGGTAGTGCATCCGGCATATAGGGTAATGTCTTTTAATGCAGCGTCGAAAGCATCTGTCAAAGCCTTTGACTGAGCATCTGACTCTTCGAGGTATTTCTTTGTGTACTGTCCAAAATCGTACAATGCGGTCCGGAGACGGCTATAGTTCTGCAACCCTGCCTTAGAAGTAGGACGCTGGCCATAGGAATAGACATCTGCGGCTGCCTGAGCCAAGCGGTCGAGGCCATCGGTCTTCATCACTGTTATAGTCACTGCCAAATCTTGGTTGTTATAATAATCATAGAAAGCCTTACCGGTGCCAACAAGATCGGGAGTTTGGGCGGAAAGCATAGGGAGAGTCACATCATAGTTCATGCCGGGGCTCCAGTCTTCGGTCGGGTAGCCACCTATGAAGTCACACTTATTGCGTAGTTGATAGACAACTTCAACCCCCATCATATAGCAAAGGTCAAACCAAATGTAGTCGAACATACGGTCGGGAATTGCCGTGGCGAGTTCATCGAGGTCACAATAATCTGTCACACCCCCGAATTTATCTGAGCCGTAGCTTTTCTGCATACCTTGGGGGGTTGTTTGAGGCACCTCATGGTCCGTAAAGTTAGGAATCCAACCTGTTCCGTGACTCCAGAAGATAAGGCCGTAGTTGTCGGCAGGGGCTTCGTCGCGGAGGTCGGAGAAGACTTCACTCATACGCTCAGGGTCGGTGGAAAAAGTGTTGCGGTCGTAGCTTTTTATAGTAGAGAAATTCCACTGTCCGGAGTCATCCGGGAGGAGCTCGGCAAGAGTTGCTTCAGTGGCAGACTGTGAAGCTACGCTATACAGGAGCACATGGATATCTTTTCCAAGCCCCTCTATATTGGGGGCAGCTTGGATCATCTCATTTTTATCTTCTATAAGGAAGGAAGCAAGATTATTGGATGCCACTGCATATATCAGTACGGTACGCTTCGACTTAGATTCCTTTGGCTCTTCATTCTTGTCTTTATGACAGGAAGGGAGAGCGAAAAGCAAAGCGGTTGCAAAAAGCAAAGTAAGAATTCTATTCATAGTTTTAAATAAGTCTCACATAGCGAGACTTGGGTTATGGGGTTATAGTGTTATGATGCTATGGGAACCCGTAGATTTGGATAACCCATAAAATTATAACGAAAAATAGCTCCAATTATTGCATCGCTTATTTTGTTTTAGCTTCGCGCAATTAAAAACACGCATCCGGAGAGGTCGGCTCCGGATGCGTGGGATTGTTTCGATTTGGTAGTGTCTATCTATTTGGAGCCGGATTGCTGTCAATTCCGGGATAGAAGCCCGCTGTTGTAAACGGTTCGCATATTTTTCCATCTACGATTTCTCCATTAGAATATTTTACGTAGCCTTGTGCCACATAGGAAGTGAGAGTCTGCAATCCTTCAAGTAGGAATGACACTGTGGCTGACTTCTGATTGGAAATGACAACAGACTCCGATCCCGCCCATTCATCAGCACCTTCCTTCTTCCATCGGAGCCCGGCTTCCACTACTTCATAATAGGGAGAATAAAAATTGAAATTTAACATCAACTTATTATGCTCATAGATTTCTCCAATCCAAGGGACACTGATTGCAGCTTTTTGTCCCCCTTCTTGCTCGATGAAGAATTTTTTCTTATAGACCCCAACTTTGGATGGATCCAATGTCACATTTCCGGCAAAACCATCAGTGGCAAGTGGAGTGAATACAATTGAATCAGAACGTGAGGAATAAGAATTATTGACCTCTATGCTAAAATTGACAGTCTGACGAGTATCAGATGCCTTTCCACTCGCAGTAGGGTTATCATTAATCTTAATCCAGTCAGGAAAAGAAACTGCCCAATCAAAACGAGAGTCAAGGCTATAGGTCAGTTCTCCTCCGGCTGCCGTGACAGGATCTTCTCCATTAGATAGGCTTACTTCAAATTCCAAGTCATAACCATTCTGTACGATTTCAACATCAACCGGCACATAACCTTCATTTACAGGTTTGAAATAAATGACACCTCTTCGGGATCTTCCATTAGTATTAGGAGAGAAGAATGCTTTGATGCCAACTCTACTGTCACTCCCCTCGCTCATTCCGCTATCTGAGAAAGTGATCCAATCCTCATTTGTACTGACATTCCAACCGGAAAGAGAACGGATAAAGAATTCTTCTTCCCCACCTCGCGGATCTATGTATCTTGTGCTGTTGGGAGAAACGTCAAATGTGTATTCCGATTTCTGTTGCGTGATTTCCACTGAATAAGATCCTGCATTGCTCGTTAGTTCAAGAGTTGCGTTACGTACGGCAGCCGTACCATTATTTTGCAGTGAAATGGAGAATTTGGCATTCTCTGTTCCGGTATAATTGCCGTCGGGAGTCTCGGTCATTCCTGAAATAGGCTGTATGGAGATAAATTTCACATCTTCTTTCCCATAATTTACTGAAAGAGTCCATACTACGTTAGTAGCTGTGATCTCAAATTCCGCTCCTTTTAAAGGCTGAGCAGGAAATGGTTCGAGAGATGCAGGCGACAGCTTTACGTCGCTTGATTTTTGATTGACTGCGATAATCCATCTTCCATCATTAATTCTCTCCCCTTGTGCATTTAGCTTATAAAGAACCACTTCACAATCTCGGTCGCTTATCATATCTTCAAGAACAGAAAGCACTACGCTTCCATTTCCTCTTCCACTTACGACATTGACACTACACCAACCTCCATCTGACACTGCGACTGCCCAACGAGTATTACTGATGATGGTGATTGTTGTGTCCTGAGGTTCTGCTGAGAACGTCAGCTTCCTCAAGTCCGTTCCATCTATTTGGGCTGATAGGGTAGTTTCAGTTTCAAAAGGCTCAAGGTTGGCATTAAAATTGTCGCTGCAAGCTACAACTCCAATCATCAGCATGACGGAAGCTATGATTCCATAGATATATTTCGTATTCATCGTTTGCTATATGTTTTATTAAAGAAGTTGTTTAAACTTCAAAGAGAAACAGAAATGCCAATTGAGCCCCGGAATCCTCCCCTTGTAAGGCCTCCATTCTTGAAGAGCTCGACAATATCACCTTTAGTTGAGACAGGAATGGCATATTCCGGAGTGATGAAAAATCCAAGATGCTGCACAGGATGATATGTGAAGCGTGCTCCAACAGTAGCGCAAGGCTGTGTGTAGCCATTGCCCGGGGCATCCTTCTCATTTGCTGCAAGACGCTGAATCATGAATCCTGCCTGAGGTGTGAGACCGAAACGCTCAGCAAAGCGGAGCTGATAGCCGGCTCGCACTGCCATTTCATCCATTCGGTAGGTATATGAACCCATCTCAATATGGTCGTTACGGTCAAACCAATGTACTTCATTACTCCTTCCTAATCCTAAATTGTAGCTAAGCTCAAGATTGACATTCTCGTAATATCCCCCGAGGGTGAAGCCGACAAAGGGTTTGCTTCCGTAGCCAAAGGATACGGCGGCATAGCCTGTAGTCTTCTTCACATACTGGATTCTCTCGAGGCGGATGGTGTCGCGCAGTGTTTCGCCGCGTTCGATGCGGAACTTAAGAGTCTGTGGATAATAACCTTTCTTCGTGAAGTCGTACTCATATCGAGCCACGGGGAGTTGCATCGTAGGCTGAAGGTCCACTAAGGAGTCACCCTGCATGACAGTCACGCCATAGGTAGGCTCGGTGACTAATTCAAGGTATCCAAGGTGAGCCAAAGGAGGAGTTGCCGTGACAGTCTTAGTCTTGCCTGCCTCAACGGTGAATGCCGTGGTCTGGTCCTCGTGGTCGGGGAGTTTGGCTGTCACTACGTAGTTGCCGGCTTTGAGATGCTTGTGGAGCGAACCGACACCTTCGCGGACATCCTGAAACCAAAGCTCGGCACCGTCAGCCACTTCAATGTCAACATCGCCAAACTTCTTGTTTTCATCTTCCATCCGGAGGTTGAACTGCGTGGGGCCATCCTGAGTCAATGTGACGATGTCTTCATAAAGAAGTGAACCCATTTCTGCACGCACAATATGCGATCCAAGCGGCATGTGCATGTTGACAGGAGACTTCCCTTGTGGTTCTCCGTCGACTGTGATCTCTGCATTGGGTGTCGAAGCAATGAGAGCTACGTTGCGTCCTTCAACATTAAGCTCGACAGTGTAAGTCTTGCCGGCTTCTGCCTCCGTCCCGACAAACCAGATTATGGTAGGGCTATACTTGGGGTGATTGACCGTGACTTTCTGTGTGCGCTCCGGAACATAGAGCCACACCTCGCCCGGACCGGCCTGCTTGCGGCCAAGGATCTGGAAGAGACCTGCGTCAAAACCTAATACTTCATTCTGAAAAGGAGTGTATATTTTGATGAGGGCAGCTTTCTTTCCGCTGTTCTCGTCGGTCACCGACGTGCCCTGCAGTCGGGCAGTGGCCTCGTTTGTGACCTTAAAGTCGCGGCTTTCGAGTTTTTGAGCCATCGAAGGGAAGGAACTCAGAAGAGTTCCCGCCACGACAGCAATCTTTAGAAACTTCATTATTATTTGGATATTTTTGGGTTATTGTTTGTCAGACGTGTCCGAAATGTCAGACCTTTCGGACACGTCTGACATTTATTACTTGACCATTACCTTCTTTTGGCCTACGATGTAGAGGTCGCGGGTAAGTCCTTCGATTGTGACGGTCTCCCCTCCCATGAAATACAGTGAGCGAATCACTACGCCGGTGACGGTCATTACGTCTACCCTGCGTTTGCGGTCGCTTGTAATGCGAAGGATTCCGGGAGCCGGAGTCTCAACCTCCAGACCATTGTTTGCCACTGTCAACATCTCCATTGCATTCCAATCGCCGAAGATTGGTATCGACTTTCTTGAAGTGCCGGTGATATATGCTCCGAATGGCAATGTCTTGACATTCTCTACAAATATGCTGCCCGGCAGATGGTCGTCAAATTCTTCGACATTGAGCGACCTGATAGTCGGGCCTTCCACAGGCATATATGTACCGACAAAGAGAGCGCTATGCTTCCATTCACAGCTCTTCGGATTGATCGAATCAGGAATGAGCGTCACGTCTTTTGCGCTGAATGTCACATTACCTCCAAGCCTGAAATCTTCGACGTAGTTTGAATCGTTAGGCATCGAGATGATGTAAGGCACATTCGGAAGAATACGATCTGCCAATTTCCAATCATTCTCTTCCGACTTATAGAGCCAGAAAGGTTTCTTGTCTCCATTGTAGTCGCCGTCCCAAGCTGAGAACGATACGAGGTCGCCATGCTTTTCGTTACGTATCTGCTCAGGCTCGAAAGGAAGGGTGAGAGTTTCCCAACCGCTGCATATTCCATCCACTGTCTTCTTAGTGAAGTTGCGGGTGAAACTGATTTCAGCGGCTGTGAATTCTCTTGCCACGTCAAACGGACATCCGTCATGGAGGATGATTGAAGATGCTTCATCATCGACTACGATATTCAGCTTGTCGGCATCTGCGACATTGATTTCTGTCGGCACATAAAGAAGCACGTTCTGATTAGCGAGTCCTTGTGTCAGACGAGATTCAATATCCATTATCGTTGAGTTCCAGATTATGCCACATAGATTCGTACAGCCGGAAAGTATGCTGTCGCCATATTGAGACAAGTCTGACGGCATGATTATGCTGACGAGTCCTGAGTTGCGGAATGCATTGTCGGGAATATTTGCCCTCCTTACTTCCTCAATGTCGAGATAGCGCAAGGCTTTCATCGATGTCAGGAATTCGTAGTCGGCATCATTGAGTATGCCTTCCACTCTCAATTCGCTGATGCTCTCAAGATCTTTCCAACCGAAGCAGGAAGCGAGTACACCTCCGACGGCTGTCTCAGCATGATATTCGTCAGCATATCCTTCAATCTTGCGTTCTTTGATCTCAGAATTCTGATAACCCTCTCTGATGGCTATGGCCTTGACGGTGCAGAGTCCTTCTGCATCGAATTCTTCTGAATAGTCAATGCCATTGTCAGCATCAGGATCCGTACCATCTACAGTATATCTGATTTTAGCAGCGGTATCAGCTGATGACATGATTACAAAGTGTCCATTATAATCAATGTCAACAGGGGTGCACTTGAATTCCTGAATTTCCATTACTAAGATTTCAGATTCGTTATATCCCTCGGCAATAGCCTTGGCATATAGTGTGCAGTTTCCTTTGACGATAATTGGGTCTGTATACAGAGTCCAATCATCATTCGGGTTGAAGCGATAGCTGATTACGGCTTCTTCTGTATCGCAGGATAGAGTCACAGTTGCTGTTGCAGGATCATATGTTCCTGTTGGCTTCGCTGTAGTGAATGTATCAACAACCTTCTTCGCTATTTCCGATGGCGGTATGTCGCTGTTGGGCAAATAAGAGAATGCCAAGATAGTGGCATTGTGCGTCAGGGCGAACGGACCTTCATATAGGGTGCTTCCCATCGTCGGCTCCTTGCCGTCGAGCGTGTAGCGGATCGCTGCATCCTTTCTATCGCAGCTAATTCTGACTGTGTCGTTAGCAAATGTGATCTCCGGCATCGGCATCGAGTCGGGGAAGCCTGTAACCTCAAGCTTATACTCCTCGGAGTCCGTGTAGCCCGGGAACGTCGCGTAAGCATACACCGTGCAGTTGCGCCCTACTGTGAACTTCTGTTCGTATTTCTTCCATTCGCCGTTGACACCGATGCGGTAGTAGATAGTCGCATCATTTTTGTCGCAGCTTAGCTCGACGCTCCTTGTCGGCAGGTCGAAATGGCCGCTCGGCCGGGGTGTCTGGTAGTATGTAACAATCTCTGTGGTCATGCCCGAGGGCGCCACGTCGCAGTCTTCGATATATGCGAAGGCCTTAATCGTGTCGTTGACCAGCAGCGGGAACTTGCCTGCGTACAGCGTGCTCTCCATCGTAGGCGCTGCGCCGCCGAGGGCATAGCGGAACTTCAGGTCTTCCCTCTTGCCTGTGATCTCGACCATTCCTTCTCCCTCGATGAAACTGATCGTTGGCTCCGGCATCACGTCAGGGAAGTCCGATATTTCTTTCTTCTCCTCCGGGGAGTCGTTGAAGTCCTTGAGGGTCGCCTTCGCGTAGACCGTGCAGTTGCGCGCTATCCTTATCGGTTCTTTGGTGTATTCGGTCCAATCCAATGCATCTCCTATGCGGTAGCTGATGGCGGCTCCTTCAGTGGCGCATGTGATAGTGAGCATTCTGGATGGGAAGTCATAGCTTGTTTCCGGCTTCTTCACTGTGAAGCTGTCGACCTCTTTCTTCGCTATTTCCGATGGCGGTATGTCGCTGTTGGGCAAATAAGAGAATGCCA
>CAMWLX010000046.1 GCA_947175225.1 uncultured Porphyromonadaceae bacterium | reverse complement strand
CAATGAAGATACAGTATTGCTCGGATCTGCACATGGAGTTTCATGACAATATGCGTTTTATGAAATCACTGCCACTGGAGGTGGTCGGTGATGTGCTTGTCATTGCCGGAGATGTCGGGTATCTCGTTGACACGACAATCCCACATCTAAGATTTTGGAAGTGGGCTTCTGAGAACTACCGTCAGGTATTGATGGTAGCGGGTAATCACGAATACTATAACAATGGAGATATTGCATCGCAAGGCGAGAGTTGGCAAAAGATGTTCCTGCCGAATGTAGGTTATTACCACAATAAGGCAGTGAGGATTGATAACGTGGATTTCATACTCTCAACATTATGGTCAAAAATACCACCTGCTGATGAAATCGCCATTCGGAATGGGATGAACGACTATGCCCAGATTCTGTATAACAAGCGTCGTCTAATTCCTCAGAACATCAATGATGAGTTTGAGAGAAATCTCGCGTTTATTAAGAAATCCGTTATGGAGAGTGATGCTGAAAGAATCGTTGTAGTCACACACCATCTCCCTACATTTGCCGCTCTTGACGAGCGACACAAAGGCAGTGTACTCAATACCGCCTACGCCACTGAACTCGGCAACTACATTGCTGACAGCAGAATCTCCGCATGGATTTACGGCCATTCACATCACCGTACCGATCTGGTGATTCGCAACACCCACCTTGTCAGCAATCCTCTCGGCTACGTCTTCTGTGGCGAAAATACCAACTTCAATGATTCCGCAGTGATTGAAGTCTGATAGAAGGAGGAATGCTCATGAGGCATGGAAATTCAGTTGTTTCCATTTTGGAAACAGTTGCCAAATAGTGTCAGAGCGTTATTCGTGGGGTAATTGTGTAACCCATGTAGCATTGTTCTTGGCTCCTTGTCTTGTCAATAAGCTTTTTTCTTTCAGTGTGGCAATAATGCGGTCAACAGTACGTCTTGAAAGTCCTGTCTTAGTCGTAATGGATGCAATCGAGATTTTTGGATCAGTCGTAATTAGACTAATAACAGCCATCTCTTTCAATGTCAGTTTCTCAGTGAGTATTTCTGACGTTTCTAAAACGTCATTTTGGCGTTTAGGAGATTCCAAAACGTCATTTCGAGATTTTGACTCTTCCCACCGGATGTGAAGAGTACGGTTTCGGAGATCTGCCGGAATGCCAAAAACGGCGAAATTCATGAATCGTTCAAGTGGTTCAAATGTGCGATGAACACCCTTAGGTATATTCTCGTATTGAGAACGAACGAGGGCATTACGGAAGAACCATGAATGCTTTTCAAAGCTCTCATTATTCACATCGAACCCAAAACTTCTCAAATACTTGATAAGAAAAACAGCGGTCGTTCTTGTGTTTCCTTCTCCAAAGGCATGAATCTGCCAAATGTCTGAAATGAATCGTGTGATATGTCTTATTGCCTCAACCGAAGATACGACACTATAATCAAATTTTTTCTCTTCGCTAAAGTCGTATGTTAAAAGTTCAGACAAAGAGTCCGCACTACCATAACCGATAGTATCACCATCAAGAATCCATTGATTCTTAGTAATGTTATATGTGCGGTACTGTCCGGCATGAGAAAGGATACCTTTGAAGAGAAAACCATGAATACGTGACAACTCCATAGGCGAGAATGAAAAAGCCTTCTCTGCTAAAAGAAGATTGATGCGGTTTGCAACTTGGTCTGCTTCAAAAGTACCGTCAGCTTCAGCTTGTTCGCGAACAGACCTCTGGCTATAATACTCCTCCAGACGTTTGCCAACTTCCTCACTTGAAAGCGAACCTTCTATATTTGCCTTGGCTTGTTCAAGCAGGAACTCCGATGGTTTCAATCGGTCAACATCTTGCAATCCGATAGCCATTGACCAATTCCGGGCACGCTCCTCCACTCCCGGCTCACCGTAAGTCAGATACTGCTCAAACTCTTGATATCTATCTTCGTATGCCATCTAATATTATTTAAATTATATTCTTAATATACAATCTAAATGAGCCATGGTATGTCTATAGGATTAAGATGTTATGATGGCATCAGAATCAAATACCGAACCACTATCGCTAACCCCTACACTAAATTGCAAAATCTGTCTTCGAGAACTGTTATTCATTGTGGTCATTGTCATTTGGCTCAAATATATGGAGCATTGATAATCTTCTAGCTGGAGGCATATATGTGTTGGTGATGTACTCTAACATCATATGTGCATACGGCTGCTTTTTTACTAATTCTTTACTGATATTGGTTCTGAGATTCCTAATCCATTCAGGTTTGACTTTCTGAGTGTCAGGGTACTGGTCTGGCGCAAGAAAGAACTTCATACACTCTGATTTTGATGCATATTCATCTATTATAGGCCATAGTTTCTTATATAAATCGTTATTACGCCATTCTGAGAGATAGCGACAAACTGCTGAAATGTTTATTTCGAAATTATCAGAGTAATCAAACAATCTTTTCTTGAAATCTTCTATTGGTGATGGTGCAATCTTTTTTGTAAAAAGGAAGTGCATATAATGCCCAAAATGTTTTATTTTTGGAAGGAATTCTGATAAAAAACGTTGTTGGTCATCTGCATTTAATATATCATATATTGGCAACATAACATAGAGAGAGCCTTCTCTTTGAAGACATTGCGGATATGTGTCAAATTTAAATCCGTATTTATTTAGAACTGAACATAACTCCTCTATAGTATCATCCAATCTGTCGCTTGTTGTTAAATCTGATAATATCTTATTGAGCAGAGTCTGTGCTACTTCTTCAGTCGGTGGATATTTATAAATAATTACTTCCAAAAATTGACCCAAATCTGAGACATATTGATAGGTAAGTAATTCGGTTACCACAGCATAAAGCCCATCTTTATTCAAATCCTTGATGAGCTCACTGCGAGAAAGCACATACAGCAAATTAAGTAATGATTTACGTATCTGAGATGTACTATATTTTTTTAAAAGGTCGCTTTTTAGGTGTTCTATGCAGTTAAGTAAGTATTCTCTGCCGGTTTCGTCAATTTTAAAATCATCTACTTCATATTGACGACATGCTTCACGAAGTTCCTGATTACTCAACCCAAAAATCAAGACTTCAAGCTCAGAGATGCCAAAAGACTCAATTCTTGAGTTCTGGAAGTAATAATTCTGATTGTTTCTTTCTCTATCCTTTGTCGCATAACTATTGAGTATGCCGAATACTGTATTTCGAGTAACTGAATAAAAAAGTTTGCTGACATCATTCAATATGAAATTATACTTACCGAATCGAATTTCTCGTTCATATTTCCCCTCTAGCGATAGGATATTACTATTCATAGAAATACCACCTCTTTGAGAGGATTTCTTTTGTTGATGTAGTTTTTCCTTAAGTTCTTCCGTTTCAGCCGCATGTTCCCCAGTGTATTTATGTCCAAGTACATCTTGAAAAATTCTACGAATTTCTAACGGTAGTGGGAGTTTGTCCAAAGTCCTTTGTAGGTCGATATCGTTAAGTTTTTTCACTAACTTATCAATATCTACATCTGGATTTTCTTCCCAAATAAATTGGTTCCGGATTAAATAACGGAGCGTATGGATATTGTAGAGGCATATAAAATAGAGAATATATTTACCTTTCTCCCATGCAAGAGGTAAAATCTTATCGAATTCTAGATAAGCACGATAATAATCTCCCAATTTATAGAAGGCATACCCATATTCTAAATCATCAATTGTACATGAAACATCTCTACCTGATAATTCTTTAAGCCTTTCTGACAAAGCTTCAAAATCAAACGTCGCAATATAGTCCGATACATTTGGCGCTATTAAGTTGCGCAATCCGTGATACGAATAATCCGAGATTACCCTCAGACTATCAATTGTATATAAGTAATTATAATAAGCCAATCGAAAGAAGTCGCGACATATATCTTTGCCGTACTTCTGGATAACTCGTACTTTTCCCTCTCGAGTACTCATTTTTTTTGCTAAGTCATCAAAATATGGCAAGTATGTTTGTAATCCATCAGAATGTTCGTTCCATGTAAATCTTTCTAAACTATTCGGGAAGAAATACCTAAGTCCTCTTCCATATACACGCATCTCGTCCTTGTGACGATTCAGTTTATTGTAGATGTAGGTAATCAGGTCATGTTCTTCTGCAAAGTCATAAGATTTTATGAGAGTCAATATATCCCAGATATACTGCCCTTTAGGATGCATTTTGTCAACAACCAAGGAATGCTTAATATTACTCTTTGTAAGCATTCTCTTAATCATTTCATTTTCAAGATATACGATGCGTACATTTTTATTGTCAAAATATTTAAGCGTAGCATCATCTGGTTTGTCTACAGAAATGAGATACACTGGTTGCATTTGTTCGTGTAGTATCTCACGAACTTCATCAAGAATTATTTTAAGATTGAGATCAGCAAAAGAGAAACCAACAAAAACGACTAGTTTACTTGCAAATAATGATAGGACATACGCCCTTATCAATGCAAATCTGCGATGATACGCATAGTAATCATCTTCAGCTAGGACTATATTATCAGCAACAAAATCCCCATGCATTTTAATTAATGCATTTGGATATGACATATTAGGCAAATCTGAGTCTTGTCGGATTATGGAATATTGACGATATTCTTTATTAATCTCCTGTTCAAGGAGATCATCATAATTTGTTGTAATAATGTGTACTGGGAGTAAATCGAGAATAACCTTATGAATAGGATTCGGTATAGTTTGGTTATATTTTAAGGTTTCCTTAACCTTATCCATATACTCCTTACGCCCTCTTGAGTCCTTATACATTTGAGCGATTTTCAAGTCATCAACTTCTCCCTTTAACGATGTTGGAAGTTCCCTTTTCATGGCATCAATTAATCCACGCCAAGCAGGGACACCGGAGTTAGATGACACTCCGGCACCTACAAATATAACCAATTTACCAGACTCTGATGCAGACTGAATATGTCTGATATTTGATAATTGTATAGGATCCATTTAAATAGTCATTTAATTTATGGTTCAGCGGCAATTGATAACTGTCCTTACATCGTCAACTGTTGATGAGGTGGACGTAGGGAGCTGTTTAAGAATCACTGAACCGAGAAAATACTCTTTCCCAGTTTGTGATACAAGTTCCATGCTCTCAATGAAGCGTTCCCATAAATCTTCTTTCCATACATATGAACGTTGAAAGAACGGGATTACAAGTTGGCGGTTGCCGTTGAGTATATCGTTTATTTTCTTTTTTCCTGCGTCCATGTTAACTGGGGAGAGTTGTGTTATTGAATAAGTTTAATACTTCGGTATATGTATGTATCTGACCATTCCAATTGCGGAACTTGGGAATTTCAGCGATTTGGTTACCTAAAGATGTATATGTTCCAAGACGGATATTCAGACATGGCATTTTGACGATAATTTCTTCTCCGTTTGCGTCAATCACCGGATTGTTATATTCGTCTAGTAACGGCTGTTTGCGTGAGCCAAATGTTATACCGGTGATTTCATAATATCCTGAAATGCCTCCATCATACATGGGAACAAAGTATTTTACTGTTGTAATATCGCCGCCCGGCATATTTCGCATGACAAATTCGGTTGCTTCATGGTTATAAAATGCCATAAATTCTTTCGTTATTTCCTGACGGCCATCTTTTGTCCGACGTTGCTTAGTAACAACGCCGAAAAGGAATTTACCCATACCTCCGGAACTTTCGACTGAGCCTTTGACTGCACGTTCAGTTTCAAGGCGGTCTGATGGATCTTCACCCAACTCAACCGGAACAACATAAAAATTTTCTCCGAGAGAAGAAAGCAGACGTTCATTGTCTTCAGGATATGATTTATCAAGTGCAAGCGAGAAAAGATTTTGATTCTCGTAAGGGCGGAACGTCTTGCCGAGAGTTTCCTGAAAGTGTGTTTTGAAGTATTCCGATGCATTGACATCAGGGTGAGCTGCTAATGCGTAGAACTTAAATTTCTCTTTGAGCATATTCTGAATTGCGCAACGGAATTTGTCGCGGACGTTATGTCTCCATGCAGCTTTTGCACCGGTATTATTGCGTGCGTAAAGTGCAAGCACAAAGAGGAAGTTGACATCATAATGCGACAAAAGCAGAGTGTCGCGGTCATAGAGTCGGTTCTTGAACTGACGGCTGACAGGCGGTTGATTGGGATGCGGCTCGGTATAGTCTTCGTAAGACAAAGTTTCTTTGTCTATGGAAGCAGATATGAAGAAATTCGGGATGACATTGTAGCCTTCGGTCACTTCATCAAATAACTGTACACGCTCGAATGGGTCTGACATATTTGGTTTGCCATTAAGCCAGATATCAAGGTTCCATTGGATTACATTACGCGCGTATGTGCGCTGTTTGTAAACGGATTCCTTACCGAGTGAATTGCCGATTTTATAATATTTTGAGTCGCCAATGTAGTAAATATCATCGTCAGCCTTATCGTCAATCAGCAGACCATCGTAGGTATAGAAGTGGTCGACAAGTTTACCGTCATCTTGTTCTTTCAATCCTCGCGGTATGTTCGTATCTCCGATAAGTTCATCAATCATAGCCTCGAAAACTATGTGAAAGGACTTCACAAGCAGATACTCGCTTTGCGATGTGTTGACACGAATTTTGTATGCCTTGTCAAAAAAGGCATAACATAAATCCCATAATTTTACGGCTATGTCAGAGAAATACTTGTATTTAATCTGACGCAAGCGGGTTCGTCCGAAACCGTCAAGGTATTTCTTGAACTTGGCTCCGGTAATGAGTTTATAGCCAAAGTTTATATTGGAACGGAAACCGTAGGTGTCCGATATGTATTGGAGTATCGAGAAGAAGATAATGATGAGTTCCTCATCAAAATTTACCTGACGCTTTTTATTGACCGGATTAAGATATGTGGGACTACCGTTTTGGACTATTGCAGTAGTTCGGGCAATGGTCTTGTTCCAGTTTATTTTGTTGAAGCCGGAGTGAAGATTTTTCAGAATGAAGGTGAAGAACTGCTGATTTTCCTTATTGAAGCGGATAAGCGAAAGGATAACATCAAGGAGCGTGTTGCTCTTTTTCTTATGCGAGCCTTTACCTTCGTCTTGAATCTGACGATGAAGAACTATCTCGTTTTTATCGTGTGAGTCATTATAAACGACAATTGCACGGTGAATCCACACCGCAAACTCATAGAGAAACTTACGGTGCATTTCATCCATCTTAGCTTCATCAAGGTGTATCAGGTCTTTCGGGTCGTATTCACCAAAGACCTTTCCCTCCTCGTCGATTAGCACTTTGGGCAGAATGAAAACTACATCACGGACTTTCTCGTGTGGATTGTAATAATACCCGACATAACTGACCGATACTTTTTGCTCAACGTCCTGAAGGGTGAAAAGTCCGTCAAGCACGTTTTCAACGTCGGCCACATTATATTGGTATTCTTCAATCAGTAGTTTCATTCTGATACTTTCTCAATGTGGATACCAAGATCGGAGTTATTTATAAGATCAACAAATCCACTCATTCGCCCCGCACCCCATTGGTTAGTGATATATACTTTTTCTCCATTACCAACTGTAACAGACCAATAGCGGTTGCGTTGTCCCGGCATTTCCGAAATACGGTTCTCAAATTCAGTCGTTGTAAGAATGAAGAATGGAATATCAGGATTAACACCTTTCCATTTTGCAATTACTTCGTCAGCAGTTAATTCCGGATTATTCTCGACAAATTTCCTGAGGGAGCGAAGCACAGTCTGACGCTTATTGTTCTTACCCTCTCCGTTTATAGAATATTTAGACCTGTCGCGTTGACCCGGATTACTTGAGGTAGATGGATCTTCGGGAGAATCTTCATCTTCAACTGTATCTATGTCGATGTCGACAACATCCAGTCCGAGGTTGTCAATGAAATTACCGAGGGCTTCTGAGTCCTCGAAGAAATCGGTGAAACGGAACGAGCGGTTGGCTTTCTTATTCTTGAAAAGCTCGCTTGAGACATCAAAGTCTTTGAACACGTCTGTCCAAAGATAGAATAGCACCTTGTTCAGGAATACGTCCTCAGAGATAATGCCGGTAGCATTATCAGGTTTGGCAAAGAAGTACCCCATCTGCTTGTCCGACGATTCAGTAAGCGTATAGATTTCGGGGTTGATCTTGCTAAGGAATTGTCCCCATGAATAAAGATTATCTCCAATCTTGAACTTCCAGTCAATTGGCTGCTGAGTTTTCTTGTCAAGTGGGCTGTACTCGATAGGCATATACTTCCAGTTCCAACGACGCTTGAAGGCAGAATCGATGGGGAAAAGCGATTGGTCGCTTGTATTCATTGTTGCCCAAATATAGAGATTCGGCGGTAAGAGAAGAAGTTTGCCGTCGAGAATATCTTGTCCTACAGCCTGAGTTTTGCCATTATCCTTTTCAAGCGAGAAGGAGCGTATAGCATCTTTTTGGTCGTCAGAAAGAGAAGCGAAACCTTTGTTGTCGCCACTAAGGAACTGCGATATGTCCTCGTCAGCGTGGATTGCATACGAGGAACTGCCAGCATTGTTGCGGTCGAGCAGTTGGAATAGATCACCGAAAATCTGAGCGCAGTTGCCACGATTAATTTCCTCAATAATGAGGAAATAGGGTTTGTTCAAGTTGCTCCATGCGGCTACATAAGCTTTCAAGAATGCTTGTGGCACATACTTATAAACGATTTTCTTTTCAGTGCCGGGGTGTCCGTTCTTGCCTGTAGCAAACTGAACGGACTCGCCATAAATTGAGTTAATCGGCACGTTCTCCATAGTCGGCTTATATGCGCCAACAAATGAAGCATAGTCACTATCTGGGTGAAATGTGGTACGCACCGAGTTTTTATCATCGGTTATATCATCAATGGTGAATGACTTACCTGTGCCTGGAGCCCCGTAATAAATTACTTGCAACGGCTCGTCAAGTTGGGATTTAATTGTTTTAGAATTGCTGTGTGGGACAAATGAATCTGCAACCGCATTGAGCTTAGTTATCGCATTTTCTAATGTGTCAGGAGTAATACTGATACGATTATCAGTGTTTAAGTTATTTAAGAAAGGTTGATTGGCCCATTTAATAATTTTGCTCAGAGTAGAGAAAAGAGGCTTGGTTTGCACCGTAGAATTAGCATTGGCAACCGGATCAGAAAAATAAATAGACCCATTATCACGCCAAGGTTTCTCGTCATAATCCTGAATACGAGAGAAGACCGCAATGTTATTAAGGATATCCTGTAGAGTAGAAAGAATGGAGTCTATACCAATTTGGAAATATTTCGTGTCGCCACGGCGTCCAGAATTACTAAACGTAATATAGCCACCGCGATTACTCAATTCCGCTCTAAACGGACTTGTAATAGATTCGTTATGCAGAAAGTTAAGTAGAGATTCCATATTATAATAACTGTTTGGTAATTTCAAGTGCAATTCTTTTTACAACAGGCACAGCGACACTATTGCCAAATTGTTGATATGCTTCTTTTTTCGACACCACAATATTGTAAGGCATTTGTTCAATAGGTTTATTGGACGTATCATTTTCCCAGCCTGCTCCCTCAATATTATAGCCTTGAAGCCTACCTGCTTCAACAGGTGTAAGACGGCGAGGATTGAGACCTAAGGCCGATTGATCGATAAGGATTTCGCTCCCATCTTTCCAGTATCGAGCTGAAATAGTACTACAATAAACACTATCATCAGTAAAAAGAGAATAACCGAATCCTTTGCCATTTTGACGATTTCGTTCTTTACGTGCCTGATGACCGGCCCACATCTTATCACTAATGGTGAAAGCTGAATCAAGAGTAGATTTGGGTTCAAAAATATCTGAAACGTGAGTAGTCCGGGCAAGTTCAGCCACGTTGTCCTTGTCGAAAATAGTTTTGCCCTTGGAATCTATGCCGTAAGGGAAATTAAAGGTTTCCGCTTTAATCAAATTCTTGTACCAAGCAACAATAAACAGGCGTTCACGATTTTGTGGAACACCAAAATATTTGGCGTTCAATACCTCAATCTTATACTTGTAACCAAGTTCTTCTAATGTTGCAAGAATTACTTTTAGAGTTTCACCTTTTTGGTGATTTTTAAGTCCTTTGACGTTTTCAAGCAGTAGAACTTTTGGAGGACGCCCTACTTCAATTTTGGCTTTTACGATATTTACAATATTAAAAAACAACGTTCCGCGAGTATCCTCAAATCCAAGTCTATGACCAGCTATAGAAAACGGTTGGCAAGGAAAGCCAGCACAACATACATCAAATGCTGGGATCTCATCCGGATCTACATTGTTTATGTCTCCTGCAAAGAACTTATCATCATTAGCAAAGATTTCAGGTGAAATGGATTCATAATTTGCTTTGTAAGAGTTACGCGCGTGTTCATTCCATTCACTTGCGAAAACACAATTACCTCCTGCCGCGTGCATTGCCTGATGAAATCCTCCAATGCCAGCGAACAAGTCTATAAATGTGAAAGTTCTTTTTACCATATACAAAGTAGGAACTTCCGTGTAGGCAGACAGGCGACCAAGCCTTTTTTCGCGACTACAAGGAAGTTCCTTAAATATGTTGAATATAAGTTATTACTTACATTGGGTGGTCTATTCGTCTGCGCAAGCGCGTTTTAGTTTGCAAAGTTACGAAATTTTTTCGAGATTTCCTAATAAACGAATATGGTTAACATTATTCTTAACATCCTGACTGCCAGAAAGAGGTGTGAAACGACATCTATCTTTTTGAGTGATGTGGCGTTACTATACCATAGGGAATGAATGGCTCAGCTGCTACAGGTTCATTGCTTTCATCCGGTAGGCTGATAATGTCGCTTGGAATACCTGTTATCATAGCGAATAATCTACTGAGGGTTTCTTCGCGTTTAGCCTTTGTTTTGATCTCACACTCCCAAATGCGTATTACTCTCCAACCTGCAAGTTTAAGATCAACATTATTTGCATAGTCGCGAGCGGTATTCATCGTTATCTTTTGCCGCCAAAAATCGACATTGGACTTCGGTAGTCGAAAATATTTACAGTCCTTATGCCCATGCCAAAAACACCCATCAATAAAAACAACAGTCTTATATTCTCTCAGGACAATATCAGGAGATCCCGGTAACTTCCGATTATTAACACGATAGCGCAGTCCCTTAGAGAAAAGATACTTCCGTACGATAATCTCCGGCTTAGTATCTTTCCCCTTTATAGCCGCCATATTTCGGCTCCGCTGCTCCGGTGTCATCACATCAGCCATATATTTAGGATGAATTATCAAATCATTATGGAATCCAAAACATCAAGTATGCGAATACTTTCAGTGAATTTGTCGCATATATCATTGAAGGTTAGTGCGGGATGATTTCCATGGGCAAATTCATTCCTAGCAGTGTTTAAATCTGAAAGTGATTGCAATGCCCTATCCTTATTCGGCAAACTTTGAATCTGCGATTTAAATAATGTTGATTTGCCTGAATCAAAACGTTTAATTGCTTGACAAATATTTTCATATTTCGCATTCATAGAAGCATCCCTCAAGTGAAACCCAATGAATGAACCAAGATGAGGTGCGGAGTTTTCATAATAATCAGCGATTATTGTCTTATAGCAGATTTCTAAAGTACCACATATTTTTATAAGAGAGTATCGTGTTAAGAAGCCACTGATAGAATGAGTGCTTCCCAAAGTATTTATCTGATTGCGTATTTTCGTCAGTTCATCATTGCAATCGCTGATGGCTTGATTTGCAATTTGATTATTCATTACAGTTCCATATCGTATAAGATATACAATGCACGAGCAATTCTACCATGTATGTTGCTAACTTGCATAGTAGCTTGCATTATACTATTCCGATATTCTTGATCAAGCAGTAGTTCTGCTCTTTTCTCCGCTAAATTGACTCCACTATTAATGTATCCACGAGAAAGCGCAATTGCTGTAGCCACCATTATTGAGTCATACACCGCAGGATGGAACTTCCTTCGAATTTTGCTCAAATCTTTTTGCAAATTAAAGAATGCCTCGTCTCCATAGGATTTAAAAATGAACGAAATAGTATTGTTGAATATCGAAGTCTTTTCAGCAATTTCTTCATCGGACAGAGCCCTATTCGATTGCATATATTTATTAAGCAATTGTTTCAAACTCATCTGTTTGGCAGCAGAATTATATACTTCTGGAGTATTCATGGCAAAGAATCGAAGAATAAATTCCAAATCCACCATACGATTGTCCTCAGTTCTATCTCCAAATAGAACTCTCCAATCATCATTTTTATTAAGTGAGAACAATAAAGTATTCATTGCACCTTGATAGACACAATTTCGTATTTCCTGATTATTCAAGCTCGTTCCACTAGTATTTATTCGCTCAAAAACTTGAAACAAGCCTGAGTCATCAGAAGGATGTTTCTGCTCAAAGATGATCGCATGAATAGTGTAGTTCTTTAGTCGTCTTTTATCGGCTTCAGGAAGTTCGCTGAACGATTTTCCTCTCCATCTTTCATTGATTAGTTCTGAGTTTATTAGTTTAAACTCAGAATCGTCCCCATGCCATATGCCATCTTCGATATAATCATATAAAGTGCGGATTCGTTGATATCCATCAATAATAAGTCTTTTACCAGAAGGTTCCATATTGGCTAAAAATATACTTGGAACTGGAAGTCCGAGAAGTAGTGACTCAATAAAGCGACTTGCATCTTTTTTCTTCCAGACATATTTTCTCTGCAATTCAGGTTTTTCAATATCCCCTTCTTTATACTGCATGATTAATTCCCTCACAGAAGGATCAGCACCCCATGAGGTTATATTAAATAAATCATCATTAGAAAACTCATCGTTCTCTTCGTCTGCTATTCTGTCAATGTGGTCTTCGTATTCCATTGCAATAGGAGTTTTATGTTGCTAAGTTACGAATTTGTTCTCATATCGCAATGAACTATGCTGATAAACATAAGTTAAGCCCCGACAAGAGGGTGATTTCTTGTCGGGGCGAGGGGTAGGATTGGGGATTAGTAGAGGCGGATGCAGGTGACGTCGGCGGATTGGATGGCGTTGGGGTAGTCGTAGTGCTCTTTCGAGAAGGCGATGGCGAGGTGTTGGATGCGGTGTTTGATGCCGAGTCGCTTAAGGAAGATAATGAAGTTGCCAAGGTGTTCGATGAGGTAGTCATCTCCTTTGTCAGTCTTGACGTACCCCAAGAGGATTACGTTGTCGGGGAGATTGAGCATGCCTTTGGTCTGCGTCAGGACGACAAGTGCAGTAGAAAATGTCGGGTCGTCAGAGGTGAGGCTGATGCCGTTACTGTACTCCTGATAGGTCATCGCAGAGGGTTCTGTTCCGAAGTTGTCGTCGAGATATTTCTCTACTTCGGCGAGTGCAGCTTTCAGACGTTGGTCTGAAACTGATCGCTGCTGTGTTGTGGGTTCTGTCTGTTTTTCTTCGCTGTGAGCCTTGTGGCCGAAGATGGTTTTCACACGGGAGAGGAGTTGATTGAGGTTGTTGGATACTTTCATTTTCTGTTGGATTTTGGGTTTGTTTGTGAATTTAGTTCGTTGATTTTTTCTTCGAGACGGTGTTTCTGGTCAAGTGCGCGGGCGGGTTCTTGCTTCGCAAGCGCTTTCGCGATTACCTGCACACGTTTTTCGTAGTCGCGGACTTTGGATTCGATGATTTTCACTTTGTCAGGATCGCGAAACCAGCTTTCAATGCTGTCAAGTCCGGCTGATGTAACGCCTCCGTTCATTAGAACAAAGTGATACTTGATGTCGGAAAGTCGTTCCTGTTCGATGCGTCCTTCTTGCCAA
>CAMWLX010000045.1 GCA_947175225.1 uncultured Porphyromonadaceae bacterium | reverse complement strand
CTTAATCGTCTACCCCTCTGCTTACATCTTTGGGGCGTCTCTTTTTTGCTCACCCTATGGGCCAGGATTTGTTTTTTTTACCCCAAAATCTGGTTGTCCCCCCCCCCCCCCGATGACAATTGACAGAATACTAAAGCATTATGATAAAATTAGGCAGTGGCAATTCATTCAAAACAGTGAAAAGAGATATACTCTGAAATTGATCCTCAATGATGGAATTAAGATGGAGGAGTATCTTGATGAGGCTACTCATGAATTGAAGAATGTGCTAGGACAAGATGCCTCCATTAAGTTGGAAAAAGTTGATGGCATTCCCACATTAGCTTCAGGTAAACGTAAACCTGTGGTCAATGAATGGGTGAAATCTTCAAATAAATAATGAGAGATATCTATATATTGGGTATTGGTCGCAATACGGTGACTGTAATGGATTTGGTGGAAGATTGTGGATACAACATCCGTGGTCTTCTTCACTATAATCGTGATAGAATTGGAGAGGAGTATTTCGGGCATACAATAAAGGGATGTTTTGAGGATTTATTTAAGCAGGAATCATTGAAAGGACTGTCGTTTGCATTGTCTATGGGGAATCTATCAGTACGCAAAAACATATATGAAAGAATTGTCACTAAAGGTGGAGATGTCCCAACGCTATTGCACCCATCATGTGTCATATCACGCAGGTGTAGTATTGGGAACGGAGTCCAAGTGATGCCTGGTAGCATAATTCAAGGTGATTCTTGTATTGGAGACAACACAGTAATCACTGTAAACACCACTATAGCTCACTCTGCAAAAGTCGGAAGCCATTGTCTGTTATCAGGCAATGTAATGGTGGGAGTTTATTCTACAGTATGTGAGATGACGCACGTTGGTCAAGGCTCTACTATCGTTTCAGGTAAGGTAAGTCGTATAGGCTCAAATTGTATATTAGGAGCAGGTGCTGTTCTTATCTCTGATATGCCCGATAATAGCATATTTGTTGGGAATCCTGCACACAGAATAAAGTGAAATTATGTATACGTATAATATTTTCTCTATATATTGCCGGGAATGGAATTAGAAGAGAATGGCAAACGCAATATTGATAATGTGTTGATTAAGAATTTGTTAAGATTTTCATGCTTTAAGAGGTGTTGGGTAATATAATCAGGCATAATCTATAAGCAGCCAAATTAGACGTATTGCAAGAACCTCAAATATAATATACCTCTGCACTGTTTACAACAACTGAATGCGATGAATGTAATAATAGATTTTGTACTGGAATAGAGATGAAAAAACAAATTCCGAAAGACGTAGTACAGATGTTTTGAACCCCTCTATTATCATGTCACAGCCAATCTCTCAAAGTGGAAAGTGAAAACACACTGTACCACGGGAACATTTCATAAAGTATCCTAAAGGTAAGCAGCCAATAAGTAGTACACTCTTTTTGGCTTTCGCAGTTCAATACTGCTGGCTGCTACGAATCAAAAAATATTAGTTATGGCATTTAATTCTAACTATGTTTCTATAAGCCCAAATAAGATTACAAACGATGCAGATTTACGTTGGAATCACCAGGAAAAATCGCAGAAACATCGTAGTTCGTTCTCAAAGGATAGAGTTCGTATATTATATTCCAAGTCTTTTCTTCGTTTAAGAGGAAAGACTCAGGTTTTTATGCTTCAAAAAAAATGATTATATCAGAACGCGCTTAACTCATAGCCTTGAGGTTAATCAGTTGGCTAAATCTATAGCATCTTCACTTGGACTTAATCTTGACCTTGTTGAGGCAATTGCTTTAGGCCATGACGTGGGACATACTCCATTTGGACATATAGGAGAACGAACTATTGCAGATATGATCAAATCTGATGATGTCATACCTATAAATGAATGTGGTTTCAAACATAATTTACAGGCTTTACGTTTACTATGTGATTTAGAGAAGGGGGCAGACTATCCGCAGACAAAAGGTTTAAATCTGACGAAATACACATTGTGGGGTATTTCACATCACTCTTCTATCAATCAATAAGAGCATCCTTTTTATGTTAATTATTTGAATGAGATAGAATCTTATTTTATTGGTCATTTGAAGGACTTATCGTAGCTCTGGCAGGTGAAATAGCTCAACGTCATCGTGATATTGAAGATAGTTTAAGATACGGAATTATCAGTCGTGACGCATTGTCGACAGAAGTCAACAATTTTAGTCCTATATGGAGCATGGCTGAAAAAAATGTTTTAAGAGACTAAAAAAGGAATTAAAAGACTTAGATGAACCTGTATTTAATTCTTTGTTTGCCCGACTTGTAGTTAACCTGTATATTACTAACATTATCAAACATTCAAAAAAATGTTTGCGAAAGCTATGCAATGTTTATCATATTAACAATCAGCGAGATTTTGTTAATGCTAAGGCTGTTATGCCTTCTGCTGACTATGAATATTGCATATCCATGTCGCCAGAATTAAAACAGCTTGATGGAAACTTTCAGGCTTTTCTAAAAACAAATGTATTATCATCCTATCAAGTTCAAGCAATGGATGGTAAAGCGGCATATATAATTTAAAAATTATTTGAAGCATTCAGAAACACTCTATCACAAATGCTAGATACCGCGATTTGCTCGTTTTCAATGTTTGCAGGATTACAGCCTCCTTATCGTAGAGAATTAGCTTTAAATTCAATACAAGGTAATGAGAAGATTCTTCATAGGTGTATAGCTGATTACATCGGAGGTATGCCCGATCAATTTGCCTATGATGAGTTTGACAGACTATATGGTACGAAAATTTGATTATTTTCCAACATACTGCAACCAAGACAATTAAAAGAACTGTATGGTACTTCATTGATGTTTCTGCGTTTTGATGTAAGTAACCTATTTTAGACGTATTACATGAAGATGAAGCCCAAATCTGGCTATGCTTTTGCGCTGACATTCGCGCTACTACTCACCCGGTGTTGTGCAAAGGAAAAGGAGACTAATAGTCCAGACTGTCAGACCTGAACAGGAAATCAAAAAGATTTATGATGAGAATGCCGTTGTCGTTGTATTACTTTCATTCTAATCGATGTTTTTGGCATGCGTGCCACTGTTTATGGGTGCGAAGATACATATATTCTTAGTAAATCAGGCATTTTTTACAATAAAACACTTCATTTTGGTTGATATTTTGGGTATAAATGCCATTTTTTGCGGATGGGGGACGGATTTGCCATTCTGCTGCTCATCTAAAACAAAACTCCCAAATGACACCAACATGTTTAAGGATGCCTTTTTTAACCATACTTTGTAGGTGGTGCTCGGAGCGGCTGGTTATGGAATGTTCACGGATGGTGATGTTGAACTCTTTGTGAGTGAACTTCTTGGGGAGAGTAGCTTGGATGATGAACAGGATGCGTTTCATAATGTTACTTGTTTTTGATGAGGTTGCAGATAACGTGTTGTCTTTGCTGGCCGTTGGCTTTCAGAGATACATGAATCCAAAAGGATTTTGAGGCTTTGGTTGCACGCTCTTTGATGAGTTGATCAAATCTCAGATTCTCCATCATCTATGAGAACCAACGGTTGCCGGTAGTGTAACGGGCGCAGGTCAGTACAATGCTGGTGCTTCGGCAACCATCCGTGCCACTGCCAACAGCGGCTACACCTTCAGCAAGTGGAGTGATGGCAATGTGAATGCCAGCCGTAGCGTGACTATGAATGCGAACACTTCGCTCTCTGAAATCTTCATTGCTAACTCTGACGGTGGTGAGACCAGTGGTGGTGACGAGAACGGTGGTGATCCTGCGGTATAAACTTGGGTCTGTCCTGAGTTAGTCGAAGGATAAAGAAAAGGTTCTGAGCAGTATGGATTGGTAATGATTGGTACTACTCAAAACCACTCTTAACCACTTACCACTATGCGAATATTTCGTATCACGTTTATCCTCAGTGTACTGCTTATCGTGAGTGGGTTCTTTTGCCCTCCGATCGGTGAGATAGACGGAAGTGTGCTCACGGCAGTCGGGCTGCTACTGATGTTCGCAACGGTAGAGAATATCCCCGAAGTAATCAAAGCCGGAAAAAGCATCAAGCTTCAGAAAGGCGACCAGACCATTGAGGCTGCTTCGACAGACTCAGCAACCGTGGCAGATACTGAAGCAGCTATTTAGACAGAACATTTGAACTACGGCTGGTGAGCCCGGCCTAACCACTACGCACTTTGGTATATCCCTTTTCGGAGGGGTATGCTTGACTGTTTGTCGGCTCTTGGCTGCACCTCAGCAATTGAAGCGAGTTTCATTGCGTTCGGTTTGCACAAGAGTTCTGTGCTTTTCGACATATTTTGAAGTTTGAACAACAACAAATACATTTATAATAATGGAAAAAAAGAAACTTGCAATTGTAGGTGCGCATGGTCTGCCTGCAAAGTATGGTGGCTACTGCACATTGGCTGAATATCTAGCTGAATATAAGCCAGAGGATTTTGATGTAACGGTATATTGTTGTAAACCAGAATATAAGGAATATGCAGATTCGTATAAAGGAGTGCATCTGGAATGGATTGACAAACCTGCACGTGGTCTGCAGGCATTCCGCTATCATGCTTACGGCATCAAACACGCCATTGAGCATGGGGCTGACTGCATTTTGCTGTGCGGACCGAATGGTGGTTTCTCGTTGCCTTGGTACCCTAAGCACAGAGATAAGTTCTACATGAACGTGGGTGGCGTGGAATGGAAGCGCAACAAGTATAACTTCATCCTGAGAAACGTGATGCGTCTGCTGATGAAGATGGGCGTGAAAAGCAGTGCACACCTGATTGCCGACAACATTGGTATGCAGGAGTACTACAAAGAGGAGTATGGCCGCAAGAGCACGATGATTGCCTATGGTGGTGATCAGGCAAAGAAGGTGGCTGTGACCGAGGAGGGTTTGAAGAAGTATCCGTTCCTCGACAAGCCGTTTGCTGTGACAATTGCCCGCATTCAGAGCGACAACAACACAGAGATGCTACTGGAGGCGTTTAAGGATGCCAAGATGCCACTGGTGTACATAGGCAACTGGAACGTGACTTCATGGGCGAAAGAGACCCGTGAGAAATACTCGAAGTATCCGAACCTGATTATGCTGGATGCTATCTTTGACATTCCGCTGCTGAACCAGATACGCAGTAACTGTGCGCTGTATGTGCATGGTCACTCGGCAGGCGGTACGAACCCTTCGCTGGTGGAGGCTATGCACCTGGGCGTGCCTTTGGCTTGCTACGACAATGGTTTCAACAACAATGCAACGTACAACAAGGCGTTCTACTTCAAGAGCACTAAGCAATTGGCCGACATGGTGGCTAATACCTCGGAGGAGGAGATGCAGCAGGTGGCCTGCACGATGAAGCAGTTGGCTGTGGATTATTACCGATGGGAGACCATTGCCGAGCAGTATTATGCCAACTTCCGTAATGATGCAAACAAGCAGTAAAGCGGTGTCGAACCTGATAGAGCTGATACGTGTAGCCGTAGGACGACAGACGCAACTGAGTCATCAGCTGACGGATGTGGAGTGGACCGAGTTGTATGCTGAGGTCGAGAAGCAGGCACTGATAGGCGTGTGCTTTGCTGGCATTGAGGCGCTGAGCAATGGGCAGCTCCCCTCCATGGACTTGCTGATGGATTGGCTGGGACAGGCTGAATATCTCCGTATGCAATATGACATGCAGGAGGAGGCGCTGGTCAAGGTGGTGCAGAAGCTGGAGGCCGAGGGGCTGGAGTATCGGGTGCTGAAAGGATTGGGGTTGGCTCGGTGGTATCATGCGGATGCCAACCCTAAGCTTACGCCTAATCTTCGCTCGATGGGCGACTTCGACATTTGGATCAATGGCAGTAAACTGCAGGTGCTCGACTTTGCCGCGAAATATGGCAAGGTGGGCGATGTGGTGTATCATCATGTGGATGCCGGACGGATAGATGGTGTGGAGGTGGAGTTGCATTTCCATCCGTCGAGTCTAAAGAACGTGAAGGCAAACGAAAGGATGCAGCGGTGGTTTGATAGGCACTTCTCCGATCCTGACTCTCTGAAGGTGGGTGGGAAGGAGGTACATGTCAGTTCGCTGGTTTTCAATCGCATCTATGTGCTGAACCATATCTACCGTCACCTATTGTATGAAGGCGTTGGCTTGCGTCAATTCCTGGACTATTATTTTGTGTTGCAGGAGAGTTGCAGACAGGCTGGCTCGCATTGGGAGAAGGAAAAGCAGGAGAGCCTCAGGTTGATTAGGGAGTTTGAGATGGAACATTTCTCGAACGCTATCACATGGGTGTTGCTGCAGGTGTTCGAACCAGAGGCTTTGAAGAAGGGCGTTGTGCCTGAGTGGGTACTGGGTGAACCGGACGAAGCGAGAGGTCGACTGCTGCTGGACGAGATGCTGAAGGGCGGTAACTTCGGTATGCATGACCGTGACAAGAAATACTACCTGAGTGACCCTTGGGTGAAACGATACATGAACCGCATACGCTACGACCTGAAGTTCCTCTGGCAATATCCCGAGGAGGTGATGTGGTGTCCAGTTTGGTTTATATGGGAGCGTTGGCAGAAATGGATGGGCAGATGGTAAGGAAATACGTGATGCCCTCGCTGCTGGTGCAGTATGTCGTGGTGGTGCTGTATCTGACTATCTTCAGTCGCGAACAACAGGACTTGCAAGAGTAGTTTGTATTGATTCCTTACTACAAATACCATCTAGTGACGATAGGCTGGATGCCTGCCGTTCGGGAGGTGGTGAACAACGTGCTTCTGTTTGTGCCAATGGGTGTGTTGCTGCCTTTGTGCTGCTCGCGAATGCGGTGGTGGAAGGTGCTGCTCGTGGCTTTTGTTACATCAGCTTTGATAGAATTGACTCAACTATTTCTGCACATCGGCCTATGCGAACTGAACGACATATTGCACAACACCATCGGTGCGATGTTGTTTTTCGGAGGTTATGGAATAAAGGAATGGATATGGAAGAGACATACATCTACGATTTCTTGAAGGAATACGGAAGGCTTATGGCGCAACATCTGGAAGTACAGTCTGTTTCGTGGCGAGAATGTAGTGGTGGCATACAGCAAGATGCTGTGCTGCCATTGGTTTGATAAGGTGTAATACTTGCAAAAGTGCGCGATTGACTGTGCAATTTGGATAAAAAGCGTAAAAAGTAGGTGATATGTTTGTTGGATTTGCGTATTCGCTGGAAAAAGTATATGTGATATTCACAAATAAATCGAATAGAAATATGTTTTTGCGTCAGCAATATCTGGATAAATTGATTCAATCTGAGGGTAATGGGATGATTAAAATTATTACCGGTGTTCGCAGGTGCGGCAAGTCGTTCCTTCTGTTTACTTTGTTCCGGGGCTATCTGCTGGAACATGGCGTTGGGGCTGATCATATCATTGAGGTGGATTTGGAGAACCGTCTGAATAGAAAACTGAGGGATCCGGATGCACTTTTGGAGTACATCTATGGTCGATTTGGGCTTTCGACAAGCTCAAGAGGACCTGAGGACGGACATCATTACGTGCTGCTGGACGAGGTTCAGTTGGTGCCTGAGTTTGAGGATGTGCTGAACTCGTTTCTGAAGCTGCAGAATGTGGATGTGTACGTGACGGGATCAAATGCCAAGTTCCTGTCGAAAGATGTGATTACAGAATTTCGCGGTCGCGGATAGGAAATCCGGATACATCCATTATCGTTTGCTGAGTTCTATGATTATCAAGGAGGCGACAAGCAGGATGCGTTCCATCTGTACTGCAGGTATGGTGGTCTGCCGCAGGTAGTGCTGATGCATAGCGATGAGGAGAATAAACACGGTATTTGAGGCTACCTATCTGAGGGATGTCATTGAGCGTAATCACCTGAGGAAGGCTGAGAGGTTGCGCGAACTGGTACGGGCTTCGGGTACGGTTCGAGTACCAATCCTAAGCGAATAGCTGATACTTTCTGCTCGAATGGAACGTCTATGACGCAGGATACCATAAAGGCATATATCGGTCTCTGATGGATGCTTTTATCATCTCAGAGGCATTGAGGTATGATGTGAAGGGCAGGAAGTATATAGGTACGGAGACGAAGTATTTCTTCGAGGATTCGGGTATCCGTAGTGTGGTGCTTGGATTCCGACAGGAGGAAGAGACGCATCTGATGGAGAATGTCATTTACAACGAGTTGGTTCTGCGAGGTTACTCGGTGGACGTAGGTTTGGTGGAGACTTGGGAGCAGGTGAATGGCAAATGGGTGAGAAAGAATCTGGAGGTTGACTTTGTGGTGAACAAGGCTCCTAAGCGATGGTATATTCAGTCGGCATACGCCCTGCTACTCGTGAGAAGACTTTGCAGGAGCAACGCTCGCTCATGAAGATACCGGATCATTTCCGTAAGGTGATTGTTGTGTGTGATAACCATGGTGGCTGGATGAATGAGGAAGGGATAGAGATTCTGGGGCTATTCGATTTCATGCTGCACCCTGAGGCTTTGGAGAAGTAAAGGTGAGAACTTGGAGGTGAGCATTTTCAAGTTTCAAGTAGATGAAAGTAAATAACTTTGAAGAATTGAGAATTTTCCAAGAGGCTCGAGGACTATGTAAGGAGATATACTTTGCTACTGATCAACAGCCTTGGAAATATGATTTGCGGTTTGTTCAGCAGGTTCATGCCGCTGTAGGATTTGTTATGGACAATATCGCGGAGGGTTTTGAAAGGGATGGCAACAATGAGTTTATCAACTTCCTGTATATCGCTAAGGGGTCGTGTGGCGAAATGCGCTCTCAACTGATTCGAGCCCGTGATGTGAATTTTATTGACGAATATATATAATGATTTGTATAATAGGTGTATAGGTTTAAGCAAAGGTGTTTCGGCCTTTATCCAAAGTCTTTGTTCTTCAAACCTTACAAGTTCGAAGAACAAGTTTCAAGTTCAAAGTTTCAAGGCAAGAGAGACTTGAAACTTTGAACTTGAAACAGAAGACTACTTGGAACCTTAAACTTAAAACCTTAAACTAAAAAAGAATATGACAAGAGTATTGATAACAGGCGCGGGTAGTTATGTGGGCGAAAGCGTCAGGAAATATATTTTGGAAACAAGCCCAAAGGGGGCTTTCCAGATAGATGCAGTGGACACCATGGGTGATAATTGGAAGCCCTTCGACAAACTCAGGAACCAGGGTGTTCATTATGAGGATTATGATGTGGTGTTTCATGTGGCAGGTATTGCGCATGTGAATGCTGACCCGAAGATGGAGCCGCTGTATTACAAGGTGAATCGCGACCTGACGATTGAGTTGGCTAAACATGCGAAGGCGGCTGGAGTTAAGCAGTTCATATTTATGAGTTCTCAGATTGTGTTTCATGAAAGCCAGTCGCTGAAGGGTGAGGTGCTGACTAAGGAGACTAAGGAGAATCCGAATGGGTTTTATGGAGACTCGAAGCTGCAAGCGGAGTTGGGCTTAAAAGCCTTGATTTCAGGTTCCAAGTTTCAAGTTTCAAGTGATGTAAACCTTAAACCTGAAACTGCCGAAGGCATGAAGATCTGCATCCTTCGTCCTTGCATGATTTATGGACCTAATGCTAAAGGGAACTTCCCTCGTTTGGCAAAGTTGGCGACAAAGGTTCCTGTGTTCCCTGAGTGGCATAACAAGAGAAGCATGCTCTATATCGACAATCTTGCAGAGTTTGTGAAGCAGGCCATTGAACGTCAGTTGAGTGGTACGTTCTATCCACAGAACCGTGAGCAGGCTGACACGGTAGAGATCATCCGCTTCTTTGCAAACTACTTTGACCACAAGGTATGGATCACAAAGTTGTTCAATCCCTGTGTATGGTTGGGAAGCTTCGTGCTCCAGCCAATCAACAAGATGTTTGCCACCTATTACTATGATCCTGCTATGAGCAAAATGGACTTCGACTATCAGCTCGTAAGCTTTGAGGAGAGTTTGAAGCGTGTTGCAGAATCGTTGAAGAAATAGTTCGACAGGTTCACTAACCAATATGAAAGAGTACTTTACAGGACATAAAGACTCAGTAGTCATCAATGAATTTCTTAACTTTATTCCAGAAGATAGTGCGGACTTCAAGGTTGTCTATCGGTTGAGGAAGATGGGAGAAGAGTTTGTGGAAGGTTCTTTGAGCATGGACGAGGTAATGACATTCTCAAATTGTCTGCCTGCATCTAGCAAGACTGAAGCATTTATCCACAAAATGAAATGCTATACTTTCTATTCTGTTCTTTGTGATATCACATCAGGCAAAGGCCTTTCTCCTTTCGGGAAAAAGGTGAAGAGCGAAGTTGAGCATCCTTCGTTCTGCAGACCATTGCCTAAGGGTAAGGTTGCTATTATTCAGTATAAACTGGAACGTATTTGGAAAATACGATGGAAGCATCCGCTTGTGTTTAACGAATATTGTCTGCCTGCTACTGTTACATGGATTTGGAGTGTAGTAAGGATGCAGAAGGTAGTGAAAGACTAATATATAAGATCAGCAGGTATGATTGAATATAGCAATCCGTCCTTCGAGAACCTCAGGATACATTCCGCGACTGCGAAGCTTGATGAGCGATAGCGAATAAATCCTACCTCCGGCAAAAATGAATTTATGAGAATCCAAGAACTTACCACATATTCCGAAAAGGCTTTTACTGAGATTGCTCCATTAATGACCCAACTGAGCTAGAGGTGCGTGTTTACAGGAGAGAAGCAGAAGGCAGTTGTAATAGATACCAATTGCCATCTTTATTGTCTCTATAATGGTGAGCATATCATTGGTTGTGCATCCTTGTGTGTTTTTCATTCACCAACAGGAACTAAAGCATGTTCTCGTAGAAACTTTGATTGAGAACTATATTAACGAGTATATGGCTGATATTTTTGGAGCACAATACTCGGAACACCATATTAGCAACCATCGGGAATCGAACGGTCATGGTCGAGAGGATTCTACTCCGAAACTCATCCCTCCTATAATCAAAGACGTGCGCTTGTCGAGGACTTTATAAATGATGCGACAGATAACTTTTTGCTAAATGACATAAAAGCAGAATTCGACTTTATAAAGAATCCTTTAGCAAAAAGATACGTTGATTTGGGCAAAGCAGAATTGATAAAAGGTAATCCGATTGCAATAATGAATGATACTCAACTTCATTCGATGCATTTATAATGCTTGGGAAGCCTACTTGTCAGAAACAAAACCTCAGAAAGATGCGGGTGGTGCTACAATACCGGCTGATGCCAATATCGATCTATATACTTGTATAAATGAAACTGTTAGGTTATCTATCAAATCATATCTGAAGCTATGAATATTAAAGATGTAGCGTTCCCTGTTGGTGGACACGTTGTCATTCTTGGTGTAGGAGCAAGTATCGCTGCAACGATTCGAGATAAAGAATTGTATGGGTGTGAACTTCCATCAATGAACAATCTGCCAAAGGTTATATTCATGAATGATCTTTTGCAGCGAGTTCCAGAGGAGTTGTATGCTGACAACTTTGAGCAATTATACTCTAATCTCCATGCAGCAAATCAAAATGGTCCTATACTCGTGGAGATGAATAATAGGATCTACGAGTATTTCAGTAGCTTATATCTTCCAAACAAACCTACCATTTATGATTACATGATTATGGCTCTCAGACCGAAAGGCTTAATCGCATCTTTCAATTGGGATCCCTTTTTGCATCAGGCATGGTGGAGAAACTATTTGCATGGCGCAAGTCTTCAAATTTGCTTCTTGCATGGTAATGTGGCGGTTGGTTATAATGAGGAGTACAATATGAGTGGTCCGGCCGGAAGTCATTCAAAACGGAATGGTTGCTATTTTGTGCCTACTCCATTGTTATTCCCTACAGGGGCTAAAATTATCATACTCATCCTTACATAAAGAATAGTTGGGATATGCTAAGAGAATGGCTCCATGCAGATTCAACTTGGAGAGTAACAATTTTTGGATATAGTGCTCCGGTTTCTGATAAGGCTGCAATAGAACTGATGAGTGGAGCATGGGGTACGCCTGACAGGCGTAATATGGAGCAGTTTGAGTTAATTGATGTAAGATCTGAAGATGAGGTTTGCGAATTATGGAACAAGTTCATCCACACGCATCATTACGATTATTGCACTGATTATTTTCAGTCGAGTTTAGCTCGTTTTCCAAGAAGAACTAATGAGGATTATCTCACTTGGTGCTATCCCACAACTCCGGAGGAAGCATTTCATGAAGCTAATCCGATACCAGATGGAGGATTTAAAACATTTGATGAAATGTGGGCTTGGCATCAAGAACTAATAGATATTGAAGAGCGACAAAAAAGCTAATCCAAGAAAATGATTTTTCTATTTTTAGATACGAACTTATTTCTGCACTATAAGGGTTTTGAGGATATTCCTTGGAAGAATTTACTCAATACAACGGATGATATCACCATTGTTTTGGTTAGTATTGTTCTGCGCGAGATAAATGGTCACAAAGATAGTTCGAAGGGCAGACTAAAAACAGGGCTAGGAAGATATCGGAGAAGTTGAACACGATTCTCCTAAAGAACCAACCGAGTAGAGTTCCATTGGTATATCGCAGAGAAACCCCAATCAAAGATGATGAAAAAGAAATTTTTGATTTGTCTGTAAATGATGATAGATTTCTTTTGAACGTCATCCATTCAACCTATCCTAAGGATGATGTCTATGTTGTGAGTAATGACACAGATCTTCTGATAAAGGCTAAAGAATCTGGATTGAATATTTTACCGATGGATGAGACGTTCAGGTCTGCTGAAGAGCCTACTGAAGAGGAAAAGGAACTCAAAAAGGTCAAGGAGGAACTTGCAAGATGGACTGACAGGAGGTCTGATCCCAAGGTGATGTTTGAGGATACAGATGATTCTTGCTTGGTTTTGGAACATGTGCAATTCAAGCCGTTGAAAATATTGGTTGATGAAAAGGTTGCGGAGGAAGCGCAACGTTTCCCGGAAGAGAAAGACGAGGAGGTGACTTAAGAAAATTATTTCGATAATATTCAAAGACAGAAGGTTGCTTTAGCTATGCAATTCAATACGCATTCGCCGGCACAGAAAGCAGTCTTCAATCAAATGCGCAAAGAGTATTTGGAGGCTTTCAGAAAGAAGGAATCTTTGGTGATTCAGCAGATGATACGCAAGTATGCTTTCAAGAAATTGAAACTTAAAATATATAATGGCGGCACGGCCCAAACTGGCGATCTGCACATTGCGCTTAGATTCCTGATGGAGTAAAGTTATATACCCCTAATGAAAGTCGTCAAAGCTACGAGTTTGAACCTCCTGTGACTCCCCAATATGATAGAGCGTTTGCCGGGCTATCCAGTCTATCCAATATTGGGTATCGACCGAATAATTCAGTGGAGATGTGGAATCCAGAAAAAGTTTCATCAAAGTTGGAGTATTCGACAAATATATCTAGGCTTACACATGGTTTGATGGTAAGTTTAGGTGAGGAGATCTACATTAACACTGAAGAACTGCAAGAATTTGAGTTTGATAGGTTTATTACAGATTCCAGTCTTATTGACCACAAATATGGAACCTTAAAAGTTGTTGTGGCAGACAAGGCAGAAAAAGAAGAATAGCAAACCAAGGAGATTCTTCAATTGCAGTACCAGGTACAGCGGTTGAGGGCATCTCCACGTTCTTACTTGAATAACAATTTCTAATTATGAACATATACATTACTTACGGGATTATCTTCGTAATCCTGCTGGCACTGGAATTGTGCTACTTTAAGGTGGCTGATAAGTTTAATATTATCGACAAGCCGAATGAGAGGTCTTCGCACTCGACGATTGTGCTGAGGGGAGGTGGAATCATCTTTGCCCTGAGCACTTTGGTTTGGCGGGGGCTGCAAGGAGCCCATGGCGATTGGGGTATGG
>CAMWLX010000044.1 GCA_947175225.1 uncultured Porphyromonadaceae bacterium | reverse complement strand
ATAGATGAGTGAGATTAAAAATATAGGAGTATTGGGATCTACCGGAAGTATCGGGACCCAGACTCTCGATATAATAGCTGAGTATCCGGAGCTTTTCAGGGCTTCGGTGCTGACGGCGCGACGCCAATGGAAACTTCTTGCCGAGCAGGCTTTGAAGTTCCGTCCAGATCTCGTAGTGATTGGAGAGGAAGAACATTATGAAAATCTTCGAGAGGCTTTGAAAGGGAGCGGAATTGAGGTAGCTACAGGAGCAAAATCTATAGAAGAAGCTGCTGCACATCCCAAGACAGACACGGTGGTGACTGCGATGGTAGGCTACAGCGGCCTTCTTCCGACAATTTCTGCAATCAAGGCCGGCAAGACGATTGCCCTATCCAACAAGGAGACTCTTGTAGTAGCCGGCGAGCTGATAACAGAGCTTACGAAGAAATATGGAGTGAAGATAGTGCCGGTAGATAGTGAGCATTCTGCAATATTCCAATGCCTTGTAGGGGAAAACCGTGAAGAGATGAGAAAGATCATTCTTACGGCGAGTGGAGGTCCCTTCAGAAAATTGTCGAAAGAGGAACTTTACAATGTAACTCCCGCTGATGCACTGAAACATCCGAATTGGGATATGGGAGCAAAAGTCACTATCGACTCTGCATCAATGATGAACAAAGGATTCGAGATGATTGAAGCACGCTGGCTTTTTGACTGCACCCCGGAGCAGATAGAGGTGGCAGTTCATCCGCAGTCGATCGTACATTCGATGGTGGAATACCGCGACGGAAGCGTGAAGGCTCAGCTTGGACTCCCGGATATGCATACACCCATCAGATATGCACTCTCCTACCCCACAAGATTGCATACAAATGCAAAGCCGATGCGCATTGAAGACTATGCTACCCTGACATTCGAGCGTCCTGACTTGGAGAAATTCCCTTTGCTCGGGTATGCATTCGATGCACTTCATATAGGGGGCACTATGCCATGCATTCTGAACGCGGCTAATGAAATTGCAGTGCAGGCTTTTCTTGAGAAGAGGATACGCTTTACAGACATGCCACTGATCGCCAAAAAGACAATGGAAGCCACCGGCTGGAGCGACAACCCGGACCTGGAGACACTCATTGCCACCAACGAGGAGGCGAGGAGAATTGCGGAGGGGTTAGTACTAATGCACAATTCATAATGCATAATTCATAATCTTTGTCGCTGACATTCAATCGAAAGTGCATATATGACAGGATGTGAATAATTTGATTAGATACATAATAAATAAAATATTAGAAATTGGAAACATTTTGGATAAAGGCGGCACAGTTGGTGCTGGCGCTCGCCATTTTGATTATCATACATGAGTTCGGTCACTTCCTCTTTGCCCGAATATTCGGCATCAGAGTAGAAAAATTTTATATTTTCTTCGACCCGTGGAAGGAGCTTTTCAAGTGGAAACCCGGCAAATATATCGGAGGCCTCGGAAAGCAGAAGAATCTTTCCGCTACTCCTGAAAGCGAAGGAACAGCAAAAGAAGAAACGCAAAAAAAATCATCTTTCTGGGGAGATACAGAATATGGTATAGGCTGGATTCCACTTGGAGGATACTGCAAGATCTCCGGAATGATCGACGAGTCGATGGACACCGAACAAATGAAGCAACCGCCAAAGCCTTATGAGTTTCGCAGCAAACCGGCATGGCAGCGACTTCTCGTCATGATAGCAGGTGTGCTATTCAACTTCTTGCTTGCCATCCTCATTTATGCGGGGATTGTGTATGCAACAGGAGAAAAATATGTTCCGCTGAATGATGCCAAGATGGGTCTTGAGTATTCACAGGCAGCTCAGAATGCCGGATTCCGCAATGGTGATATCCCAATTGAAGCCGACGGGGAGGCTCTTGACAATCTTCCGACTGAAGACAGGCTCCGAATGCTGCAGGCCAAGGAAGTGACTGTGATACGGGATGGGAAACCGGTGAAAATCAATATTCCTGAAAACCTCATCTTTGATCTTGACAAGGAATTGAAAGAAGGGAACTCCCCTATCAATTTCTTTTCATACAGAATTCCTACCAAGATAACCCAGGTGATGCCCGGTGAAGGAGCAGCTAAGGGGGGTGTGAAAGTAGGGGACCAAGTCATAGCCATAAATGGCTCGCCGACGGAATCTTTGACAGAATTCCTCACAGCACTTGAAGGACACGGAGATCAAGATGTAGAGCTGACAATAGTCCGCGCCGGTGAAATAAAGAGCGATACCTTGAATCTTCCTATCCACCTCTCTGAAAATTCCAAAATGGGAGTCGGACTCGAAGTGAATCCTGCGGCATTCTTCAATGTCAAGGATAAGAAATATAATCTTTTCACTTCGGTACCACGTGGAATAGAGATGGGTGTAGACCGATTGACCAGCTATGTCAAGAGCATGAAGCTTGTCTTCACCAAGGAGGGAGCAAAGTCGGTAGGTGGCTTTGGAGCTATCGGTAGCATCTTCCCCGAGTCGTGGGATTGGATTGCATTTTGGAATGTTGCCGCCTTCCTTTCAGTGGCACTTGCATTCATGAATATCCTTCCGATTCCGGCATTGGATGGCGGACATGTGCTATTCCTGCTTTATGAAGTAATATTCCGCCGCAAGCCATCAGACAAATTTATGGAATATGCCCAGATGACAGGAATGTTCCTTTTGATAGCATTGCTGCTTTATGCTAATGGAATGGATATTGTTAGATTCTTCTTTAAGTAGGGCTTTTTAGGGGAGCCAAGGGATTTAGGGGATTTTGAGGATTGTGGGGAGCTTTTGGGATTTTTGGGATTTGGAGATGGGTAGCAATTTAGATATTTTTGAAGATGAATGAGATAATATTGAAGAAAGGGAAGGAGGATAGCATCTTGAGACATCATCCTTGGGTGTTCTCCGGGGCTATCGCCAAACTTCCTGATGGATTGGAAGAGGGGGATCTCGCTGTAGTGAAGGGGTCTGACGGGCGTGTGCTCGGCATCGGTCACTACCAGATAGGATCAATCGCTGTGCGTCTGCTTGAATTTGGCACAGACACTTTGCCGGAAGATTTCTTCCATAAGAGACTTGAGGCGGCCTTCCGACTGAGACAAACGTTGGGTCTCATTAGAAAAGACAACAATTGTTTTCGACTCGTGCATGGAGAAGGAGACTTCCTTCCAGGGCTTGTAATTGACATTTATGGCGACACTGCTGTGCTTCAAGCCCATAGCCCGGGAATGCACTTTGAGCGCCGCCGCATTGCTGAAGCTCTTATAGCTATACCGGATGCCCGCATACGCAATGTCTACTATAAGAGCGAAACAACACTTCCATATAAAGCTAACCTCGACCCTGAAAACGAATATCTCGTGGGAAGCTATGATGGCAATATAGCAATTGAAAACGGACTTCAATTCAATATCGATTGGCTTCGCGGACAGAAGACCGGGTTCTTTGTAGACCAGCGAGAAAACCGTGCTTTGCTTGAGAAATTCGCAAAAGGCCGCAAGGTGCTTAATATGTTTTGCTATACAGGGGGCTTTTCCGTCTATGCGATGCGCGGAGGAGCTGAAAGCGTAGTGTCGGTAGATTCATCTGCAAAAGCAGCCGCTCTTACAGATGCCAATATCGAGCTTAACTTCCCGGGAGATCCACGCCACAAGACATATGCAGTGGATGCTTTCAAGTATCTTAATGATATGCCCGCTAATGAGTATGATCTTATTATCCTTGACCCTCCGGCATTTGCAAAGCATCGTTCTGCCCTCAAGAATGGCTTGATCGGATACCGAAAGCTAAATACTAAAGCTTTTGAGAAAATCAAATCAGGAGGTGTGCTTTTCACTTTCTCATGCTCGCAAGTAGTCACACGCGAAGCATTCAGATTGGCTGTCTTCAGCGCAGCTGCCAAGTCAGGGAGAAAAGTGAGGATCCTTCATCAGTTGACCCAGCCGGCAGATCATCCGATTGATATATCGCATCCGGAGGGAGAGTATTTGAAGGGGCTGGTGCTTTATGTGGAGTAATTTTGAATTTTGAATGGAGATTTAATTAGAATATAATGAATAATTTTAAGATTTTGATGGCAGGGGGAGCTTTGCTTCTCGGGTCGATGATTACCATGGCAAAGGAAAATCCGAATTTTGACTATAAAGTTGACCGCTTTGCGGATATTGAGGTGCTTCGCTATGAAGTGCCCGGATTTAATGATCTTACGCTTCAGCAGAAAGAGATGCTCTACTATCTGTCGGAAGCAGCACAATGGGGACGCGATATAATATGGGACCAAAACGGCAGCAACAACCTTAAGCTGCGCCACATACTTGAGAAAATCTATCAGAAATATGATGGCGACAAGAATTCTGCTGATTGGAAAGCTTTTGAGAAATACATAAAGCAAGTATGGTTTGGCAATGGCCCGCACCACCACTACTCCAACGACAAGTTCAAGCCTGAGTTTTCACTGGCATTCTTTGAGGAGCGCTTACAGGGACTCTGCAATCATTGTGTAGGAGCTAAGGATGACAAGGAGCGCGAGGAAATCGTAGCAGAAATCACCAAGTATATCTTCGATCCGACATATATGCCGAAGAAAGTGAGCCTTGATTCCACCGGCGACGTGATTGCCAACTCAAGCGTAAACCTATATGACGGAGTGACGCAGGAGGAAGTGGAAGCATATTTCGCTGCCATCAAAAAACCTAACGATCCCACCCCTATCTCTTATGGACTTAACTCCAAACTCGTCAAGGATAAGGATGGGAATGTCAAAGAAGAGCATTACTACCTCAACGGCCTATATGGAGATGCTATCCGCAATATCATCTATTGGCTCGACAAGGCTAAGGGAGTGGCAGAAAACGATGCACAACGAGCTTACATCACCAAGCTTATCGATTATTATATCACCGGCGACTTGAAACTATTTGACGAGTATTCAATCCTTTGGGCTGAAGATACTAATTCAGACGTAGACTTTGTCAATGGTTTCATTGAAAGCTACAACGACCCATTGGGAATGACAGGAAGCTGGGAAAGCTACGTAAACTTCCGCAACCGCGAGAGCACTAAGCGCACAAAAATCATCTCAGACAATGCACAATGGTTTGAGGATAATGCTCCAATCGACCCACAATACCGCAAACCAAAAGTGAAGGGTATCTCAGCAAAAGCCATCAACGCTGTTATGCTCGCAGGCGATGCTTATCCCGCTACTGCAATAGGCATTAACCTTCCTAACGCTGACTGGATCCGCGCTGCACACGGAAGCAAGTCGGTAACAATCGAGAATATCACTGAAGCTTATGCTGAGGCAAGCAAGGGAAATGGATTCAGAGAAGAGTTCGTCATCGACGCTCCGACACGTGAACTCATGGACAAATATCTCTATCAGACAGATATGCTCCACACTGACCTTCATGAATGTCTCGGGCACGCATCAGGCCAACTTGCACCCGGAACTGACCCGGACGCTTTGAAGGAAAATGGCTCTACTCTTGAAGAAGCACGCGCCGACCTTTTTGCACTCTACTATCTTGCTGATCCTAAGCTGATAGAACTTGGTATTCTTTCCGATCCGGAAGCATACAAGGCTGAATATTACCAGCAGATGATGAACGGACTCATGACTCAGCTCAACCGTATTGAGCTTGGCAATGATGTGGAGGAAGCGCATATGCGCGACCGCCAGCTCATCGCAGCGTGGGTGCTTGACCATGCAAAGAAATCAAAGGCTGTAGAACTCGTAAAGAAAAATGGGAAGACCTATCTGAAGATCAACGACTACAAGGAACTTCGCAATCTTTTCGGTCAGCTTCTCAAAGAGATACAGCGAATCAAGTCGACCGGCGACTATAAGGCAGGCAACGACCTTATACAGAAATATGCAGTGAAGATTGATCCTAAGCTTCATAAGGAAGTGCTGCAAAGATATTCTACACTCGACATCCCGCCTTACCGAGGTTTTGTCAATCCTGTATATGTGCCTGAATATGATAAGGATGGCAATATCACAGATGTGAAGATCACTTACAATGAGAGTTATCCTGAGCAGATGCTTCGTCTGAGCCGCAACTATAATGCACTTGGGAAGTGAGAATTTATGGTTAATGCATAATTCATAATGCTTAATGCATAATCTATGCCTAAGCTACAAATGATATATGGAGAAGAGTGAAGTTGAAAGCTTGATTAGTGCGATCCGCAAGGAGTTTTTTGCCTTTAGGAATGGTATGATAGCTGATGCTCTGAGAAAAGGGGGGCTGGACCGGAAGTATATCTTCGGGCTCCAGCTGCCCCAAATAAAAGAGATAGCAGTCAGATGCAAAAGAGAGATCAATGACGAAGAGGCATCTGCATTGGCTCAAACACTTTGGAACGACAAGGAGTGCCGAGAAGCCCGACTTCTTGCTTGCCATATCATGCCCCCTGACTTGATGACTGAAGACAAGGCACAAGAATGGGCTGATGAAGTAGCGACAAGAGAGGAAGCTGACATACTTTCATTCCGACTTATAAGATACCTTCCTTTTGCGGATAAAATGGCTGAAAGATTGGACGAAGCTGAAGAGGATCTAAAGAAATATGCAGCGACAGCAATCCAACGATTTCTTTAATACCAAAATTAAATATCATGAGACTTAACTTTAAACGCATGCTGCTTGGCGCAGCCGGAGCCTCGCTGACTCTATCGATGGCTTTAGGCATGGCTCAAGACGCCAATGCAGCCGGAGCAAAAAGCTCGATTACAGAGAATGCTGCCGGAAAATTTGAAGCCGGGAATGGAACCTTCCTGCTTAATGGGGAGCCATTCGTAGTGAAAGCTGCAGAATTGCATTATCCGCGCATACCGCGCCCCTATTGGGACCAACGCATCAAACTCTGCAAGGCACTCGGCATGAACACTATCTGCCTTTATACTTTCTGGAACTCACATGAACCTAAGGAAGATCAATTTGACTTCACCGGACAAAACGACCTCCGAGAATTCATCAAGCTTTGTGAGGAAAACGACATGAAGGTGATCCTCCGCCCGGGGCCATATGTATGTGCTGAATGGGAAATGGGTGGACTCCCATGGTGGCTGCTGAAGAAGAAAGATATAAAGCTTCGCGAGAATGACCCTTACTTCTTAGAGCGTGTTGACAAATTCCAAAAAGCTGTGGCTGACCAAGTAGGCGACCTTACAATTGCCGACGGAGGGCCAATCATCATGGTGCAGGTGGAGAATGAATACGGGTCGTATGGCACAGACAAGCCATACGTATCAAATATCCGCGACATGCTGCGCAAGAATTTCGGTGAGAATGTGACTTTGTTCCAATGTGACTGGTCGTCAAACTTCACAAACAATGGTCTCGACGACCTTATTTGGACAATGAACTTCGGTACGGGAGCAAATATCGACGAACAATTCAAGAAATTGAAAGAGCTGCGTCCCGAAAGCCCTTTGATGTGTTCTGAATTTTGGAGCGGATGGTTTGACAAATGGGGTGCAAACCATGAGACCCGTCCTTCAGAAGACATGATAGCCGGAATAGATGAAATGCTCTCTAAAGGGATATCTTTCAGCCTCTACATGACACACGGAGGCACAAACTGGGGACACTGGGCAGGAGCCAACTCTCCGGGGTTTGCCCCTGACGTGACTTCATACGACTATGACGCACCGATCAGCGAGAGCGGACAGATCACCCCCAAATATATGGATCTCCGCAAAACGCTTGCCAAATACTATGATGGCAAGAAACTGCCTGCCATCCCTGCCACAATCAAGCCAATTGAAATCAAAGAATTCCAATTTGAGACAGTCGCTCCCCTCTTTGCTAACCTTCCGGAAGGAAAGAAGACAAGGGATATCAAGACTATGGAGGAATTCGATCAAGGATTCGGAAGCATTCTTTACCGCACAACCCTCCCTGAACTGAAGAACGGCGGATTGCTTACCATCAACGAGCCACACGACTATGTGCAGGTATTCCTAAACGACAAGTATATCGGAACACTCGACCGCCGCATGGGGGAGAAAAGCCTTCAGTTGCCCTCTTGCCCCAAAAATGCTACTCTTGATATCCTTGTAGAAGCAATGGGACGCATCAATTTCGGACGAGCCATCAAAGACTTCAAGGGTATCACAGACAATGTAACAGTGACTGAGGACAGAAATGGATATACTTTCACTTGCGACTTGAAGAATTGGGAAGTGTTCAATTTGGAAGATACCGAAGAGTTCTATGAGTCAATGGAATTCCTTCCTATCGGATCATTTACCCCGGGAGAGGATGGAAGACTTCCGAGAGGCGTCTATAAAGGGACATTCAATGTTAGCAAGCCTTCCGATACATTCCTTGACTTTGAGACTTGGGGCAAAGGCCTGGTATATGTCAATGGTCATCCTCTCGGACGTATCTGGGAAATCGGTCCGCAACAGACCTTATATATGCCCGGATGCTGGCTAAAGAAAGGAGAGAATGAGATAATGGTGTTTGATATTGTCGGACCAAAAGAAGCTAAATCAGCAGGTCTTAAAGACCCCAAAATCGACAATCTCCAGTTGAAAAGACCTACTACCCATCGTGAGGAAGGAGAAAACCTCGACCTGAGCGGTGAGAAACCGGTATTGGCCGGAACATTTGCTCCCGGCAATGGATGGCAAGAATTTAAGTTTGATGCTCCGGTGGAAGGACGTTGGCTATGCCTTGAGGCTGTCAACTCAATCAATGGAAACGAAGTGTCTTCAATAGCTGAATTATATGTGCTTGATGAGGAAGGGAATCGCCTTTCACGCGAACCCTGGACAGTCTATTATGCAGATAGCGAGGACACTAAGAAAAACAACCGGGCAGCCGACAAAGTGTTTGACCTTCAAGAGTCGACATATTGGAGCACTAAAAAGGGGGATCCTTTCCCTCACTATATCGTAATTGACCTTGGAAGCGATAAGAAAGTAGCCGGCATACAGTATCTGCCACGTATGGAGAGCGATGTGCCCGGTGCTATTAAGGACTTTAAGGTGTATGTCAGTGGGAAAGCATTTAAGAAATAATGCTTAATTCATAATGCATAATGCATAATCCGGGTATACCGGATTATGCATTTTTTGTTTAGTGATGATAAAAAATTGCTTAGTAGGAGATTAGGGAGAAGCGGTTGCCGGGGAGGCGTTCTATCATGCCATTGAATTCCATTTCTCCGAGGGATGCCATTAGATTGTGGATTGGGATTCCGGTGCGCTCTCGCAGGGCATCGACAGGCATTGGCTCATTGTTAAAGCGCAGGGCATCGTATATTAGCTTTTCATTCCCAACAAGTTCAGGGAAAAAGTCGCGTTGCTTTGGGGCAGCTGATACAGATTTAGGTTGCCATCCGAGCATCGACATTATTTCGACAGCCGTACCGGCCATCAATGCCTTCTGGCTTCTGATAAGCTTATTGCAACCGGCACTCATTTCATCGCCTATTCTGCCCGGAAGAGCGAGTAGTTCCCGGCCATAAGAAGAGGCTACGGCAGCTGTAGACATTGCGCCTCCTTTATCAGCGGATTCTGCCACTAAGACAGCATCCGTCATAGTCGCAACAATTCTATTTCTTTCAAGAAAACGACTTCTATAAGGAGTGACACCGGAAGGATATTCAGAGAGTATAGCCCCTCCGGATGCTACAATTCTACGTGCAAGATCACGGTTTATGGCAGGATAGATGGTATTGAGACCATGTGCTACTACCGCCACAGTAGGCAGGGAGGCCGTAAGAGCCGCTTCATGAGCCGCCGAATCAATTCCAAGGGCAAGCCCACTCACTATTACCATATCGGGGAAATAAGGGGCTAAATCAGCCACAAGCGACCTAACATATGACATTCCATATGCGGTAGAATGTCGGGTGCCGACGATGCTCATCATCGTTTCGGCATCAAGGTTGGCATCTCCGAGTCGATAAAGCGTAATTGGAGCTTTATCGATATCGGTCAATCTGGAGGGATAGTCATCATCAGTCAGAGAGAAAGACTTTATTCCATGCCGCTCCATAAACTCAGACTCCTTTTTGGCCTTTTGGATAGCCTCGTCACGCACCATCTTATCTAAAAATGGAGCATATTTTATGTTAAGCCTGGAGGCAAGTTCCAATTGAGGAGTTGAGAAAAATTCCTCCACGGTCACACCTACTTCCTCCATATGGCGCACAAAAGAGGCATCCGTGCCGGGCACGAACGACAAAGCCATACCAAGAAATCTATGTGAATCCACTGTCAGTTGATATATTTAGCAAAAATTTTAGCTAATTCATCGCCGCGTGAGAGCTTGCCATTTTTCAATACCACTACGTTGACAAGCCCTTGGCAAACCAGTTCGCCTCCCGGTCGCATAATATCTTGATGGAAAATGAATCTGGGACCCTTCCTTTCAAGACGAAGGCATGAAAGGAATGTCTCATTTCCACGCAAAGAGGATATGTATTCTATCTCCACTTTACGGACTACAGCATCAATGCCCTGATTGTGCATTTCTACGAATGAGAGTCCGGCATCGCTGCAGAATTTATGGCGCGTATGCTCCATGTAATGAAGATAGTTGGCATTGTTGACTATCTGCTCGCAGTCGAGCTCATAGTCGCGCACCTCCATCTCCATGATGAAGCAATACTTGCGGTTGGTGTTTTTTAATATTCTCATTTTTAACAACTTGGTACGTATAAGATTCTTAAAGGAGAGTCCTTGAAGAAAATCACTTCATATTCATCAATAGTCTTTTTCTTGACAATATTTGAATCGGAAAAGGTTAGCTTTCCTGATTCTATCCAATTCTTATCAGCTTCTATTGGCTCGTCTTGATTCGCCGGGCGATAGATCCGGAGCAGGTAGCCATCGCCGTGTCGCTCCACAGTATGATGCAGAAGATTAGCGAGCATGTCAGATGCAAACATATACTTGGCAAAGGCGAAGAATGCCATTGCAGGCAGACCCGTCAGGCAAATTATGAGTCCGAGGATAAGAAACCTCACATCGGCAAAGCATCCTAAAACGATAAAAACCAATCCTATGATTAAGATAATCCATACGAACAAACCGGTAGAGGGATTTGCCAGAAGAGTCATAAAGACAATGTTTCGGCTGACAGCAAATGGTTGGGGAGCATCCATGATATTATACGTGGATTTGCTATTGCAGATTTTTCTTTTTACGGAATTTTTCGTAAATTATCAAGTTTTGTTTAGGTATTGTCTGAAGATACCCGGTGCCCTCGTGATTCCTTAGTCGAGACAACTTGATATATTTGTCGCCATTGCCGTAATGCTTAGGAAACACTTCATCGCGACGCTTCTTAGAAATGTCGGAAGCTTTTGAATGTCCGTTTGGCTGTGTACCACGTAGATCAGGATAGACGCCATCCGGACCCGACGTTACGGGATATATGTCAGCACATGGAGGATACCCAAGCCCGGTCCACATCACATAATCCTTTCCGGCATCTTTTTTTATGCCCTCTTCAGACGGCAAACACCCTTCAATGACGATTGTAGCACATGATTTATAGCGAGGGATAAAGTCCTGGTCGATGATCCAGCCTTCATCAAGACCATCTGCCATATCTTTATCAAACATACTATGGTAGAATGTCCTGGAAAGAGTTTCCGTAAGAAATTCGGGGGTGATTTCTTTCTTTTCGGCAGCCGGACGGAGATGATGCAATGCATTGGCTTCCCTTACGAAACCGTAGCCCTCATTAGGACGACCTTTATGGCTATAGTTTGTACGCACGAGCATATGCTCAGGGGAGTCGGAAAGGTCGATTCTGATGTAAGAATGATTGTTGGTTTCAAAATAAGCCCCATTGCCGGAAGCATCGATCACTCCGAAATTGGCTTCCACACCCATCGGGCGAGGAAGGGAGTCGAGGAGATGGGCAAAGTCATCGACCGTGACACATGTACGCAAAGCTTTTGTCATCACAAATCCTTCCTTGTCCATATCTTTTTCAGGCACCTTGTCATCTTTTAGATTGTAGGAAGCAGTGTTCATGATGGCGAATCCTTCGGTGTTGAAACCGGTCCAACACTCCTTCAGTTTTTTATCTGAGGCGTTGAATAGACCTGTGAATCCATATCCTTCCGGACCGGGAGCTACGTATTCCACCTTGTTGTCGATATTTGAAGTGTCCCGATGCTTCCATAGCATGGGACGCCCATAGGGACTGAGTTCAGCGCCTATGATGGCACTCGTGCAGGCGATGGAAGGAGAGATATATCCTACCATCAAACAAATCAGTATGTAAATGCGTTGTTTCATTGATGCAAAGATAATAATAAAATTCAATTTTCGCAAAATAAAATATGGATTTATGTGATTATTAGTTTTGTGGGAGGAGTCGGGGTACGCGCTCGGAGAGCGCTATCTACACTCCGAGAAGAGGGGAGTTACTACTTTGAGAATATGTTTTACTTTAAATTAGAAATGATATGGAAATGATGCCTAAAGACCCAGTGATGCTGATGAGCTTTGTCAATATGAAGCTCCGCGATGAGTTTCGCACCCTTGAAGACTTATGCGCCTATTACGGCAAGGATGAGACCGAACTCAAGGCTCAACTTGAGGCAGCAGGATTCGAATGGATTCCGGGAATTCGTCAATTTCGTTAAAAAAACACTTCTAATGTTAAAAAGTAAGTGTGAAGCCAACCATTTGGCGTATGAATATGTTAGATTTATACAAAAAGAAAAAAGCAATATGGCGAAGCATTCCGGTTTCGTGAGAAAGTGAGAATGCGGTTTTAAGTTTAGTTAGATATAGTTTATAGTGGAATCGTGAGGGAGAGTCGCTGAGTTAGCGGCTCTCCTTTTGTTTCAATTAATTACAAATGTATGTCAGCAAGATAAATTATGACACGCATGCATTCAATGTCGCTTCACGTAGCATTTTGTTGGCTCGCGTCGTTCCTGGACGCACAAAATCAGTTCCGTTTTTAGTTCCGTGACAGATCCGGGGCTGGGAAATAATTACCAGGTATGCTGAAAACGCTTCCTCTAAAAAAAGTGGCGAGGAGGAAGAGGATATGGAGAAAAGGTAACAATAAGTTTTCAAATAATAAAATTAAATGGAGTAAATTTCATATATGGAAAGTATCCAAAATAAGAATACAGAAGAGAACAGGAAAAAGCGGACATTCAAGGGAATCATCCTCGATGGGAGGGTCTACAGGGCAGTCAGAGCAAAGGAGTTCTTCCGGATATGCGACAACTGCGATGTCGGAAAAGACGGGCTGTGTCCGAAAGGATCATTGGGAGCCTGGCTCTGCAACGCCTTCAGCTATGCCTTTGCCGGCATTCCGGTCCGCTTCCGCTTCTCGCAGCAGCTGACAGATGCCTTGGCCAACCTTAAATAAAATTAATCTTAAATATTTGCATATATGACATATTTGTTATATCTTTGCATTCAAGAACTCAAACACCACAAATAAGATGAAATGGAGGGAATTTATTCGCTTAGCTACAGAAAGAGGCTACCGGCTTCATTCTCATGGCAAGAAACACGATATCTATATCAATGATCAAGGCGATAGGATTGTAGTCGAACGTCATGGTTCTCAAGAAATCAGACCAGGCCTTATGAAAGCCTTGCTCAAGCAATTGGGGCTTTAAGATATCTTTGGATAATAAGAATTTAATCATTATAACCGAAATTCAGTATGAAAGTAAGTATAGAAAAACAATCAGACGGATCCTATATAGCATACAACACTACAGGCGAAAAGGTAACTCTAATCGGAACCGGAGATTCTGTAAAGGAAGCAAAAGAGGATTTCTATAATTCTATTGAAGAAGTTAAGCAGAGTTATACAGACAGGCACGATCCTGTTCCGGAATGCCTCTGTGAAGAAGTCGAGTTTCATTTCGATCTCTCCTCTCTTTTCGAATACTACAACATGTTCAATGTCT